>NZ_JAGPYL010000070.1:0-35252 GCF_018070095.1 Micromonospora sp. U56 | reverse complement strand
CTGCGCCCGCTGCACCAGCCGATGCTCGACCGTACGCGACTTGGCAAGAGACTCCAGCAGTTCCCGCTGACCGGGTTCGAGCACCAGTGGCGCTGCAGCACGTGTCACGTCCACAGCTTACTCAAACAGCTAGCTATTTGCGAGACAGAACACTAGCGGCGTGATCAACACGCAACGACAGTGTCCGGAAAACGCGCGGCAGCCCAAGGCGGCCTGCGGTGCGCATCCCGGTCTCGTCGAAATGGGCTACCGGCGCGGCGGCGATGCGCCCGGCGATCACCGGCAACACCTTGTCGATGACACCGAGGGCGGTGCGTTTCACCCACCCGGCTACCGTGCCCGCCGCCACGGGGACCCCGAACAGGTCCTTGATCGCCGCCGCGGTACGCGACACGGACAGGAACTGCCCGTGCAGCAGGTACACACCGATCCCCGCAAGGCGCGGCCCGTAGGCCACGGGCGCGGACGCTTCCGGTGGCGCGGTCGCGGTGCTGTGATGCCCACACACGCACGCGAGGGTGACCAGTTGATGCTCGGTCACCCGTGGTTTCGGCTCCGGAAGGTCAATCACCTGCCGCCAGGTCGTCTCGATCTCGACTGCCGCGGCCAGGCTGTCCCCGCATCCGGCACACACCACCGGCCGGTGCCGGATCACCACGTCCGGGTCCGCCACCCGTTGCAGGGTGACGCCGTCCTGACCTTTCGGCCGTCCCGGACCCCGACCCGAGCGTCCCCGCAACGACTTCGCCGCCGGCTTGGCCAAGCCATCCGACGAGGGAGGCTTCGACGAGTTCGACGAGGACAGCTTCAGCCTGGCTTCAAGATCCGCGACCAGCGCGAGGGCCTGCTCCAACCTGGCAGTCAACTCCGCGTTGTGCGCTACCAGCTCGTCATATGACGGCGGCGACGACGACTCGGCGGGCACAGCCCGTCAACCTACCAGCCTCCACAACAGACATCGAAGCAGCCAGACAACCTATCCAGTTACGCCGGAGGTACCCAAACAGACGCTGACGGTCGCCAGGGCGGCGTTTCGGCACGGGTCGTTGGCGATGCGGGTCCGCGACGGTTAATGCAGCCGGTCGAGGACAGGGCCGACAGCAGCCAGTCGCGGGGGCGTTCAGACACCGGCCCTCCGCGAGTTTTGTACACAGTGCTCTGCATACGAGCGGCCAATCACCCTGCCACCCAGGTCCCGGATCCTCGCGACCTCCCGGACAAGGCGGGCCAGCGGCGCGCGGTAGGCGGGGGCGGAGATGTTGACGGCGCCGGTGGGAACGGTCGGTGAAGTGAGGAACGCCGGCACGGCCACGCAGTTGACGCCGGGCTCGTTCTGAAGTGTCGGCATGGACGGGGCCGAGAGCCCTCAAGGCGGCCCCCCTTTCTAGAGTTGGGACATGAGCGGCAGTCCAACAGGTTCAGTCGGCAGCCGGCGACCAGCGGGCAGGCCGACTGCCCAGTCCGCACCAGCCGCGGAACTCGCTGATCAACCCGGGCGCCGGCTTCTCTCTGGCTGCCCGTCGCCAGTGCCCGCTGCATGGTGAGCGCGCAAACCAGCACGGCCCCGCTGCCGCTGTGGCCGCACCAGCGCGAGGCCCGGAACGCCGCCACCAAGCAGCTCACCGAAGCCGGCCGGGCCATCGTCGTCGCCGCCTGCGGTACGGGTAAGACCAGACCTGACGCCTTGATCGGGACGCCCCTCACTCGCTCCGTCGGGCGTAGGCCTCCCGCGGGAGGCGGTAGGCCAGGTCGGCTGCCGTCTCGATCGCCTCGTCCTCGGTCAACCGGTGTTCCACGACGAGGCGGGCCAGGTAGCCGGCGTCGATGCGCCGGGCGAGGTCGTGCCGGGCCGGGATCGACAGGAACGCCCGGGTGTCGTCGACGAAGCCGCTGGTGTTGTAGAAGCCGGCCGTCTCGGTCACCAGCTCGCGGAAGCGGCGCATCCCGTCGGGGCTGTCCAGGAACCACCACGGCGCACCGAGGCGTACGGCGGGGTAGACGCCAGCGAGCGGGGCGAGCTCGCGGGAGTAGACCGTCTCGTCGACCGTGAAGAGCACCACCCGGAAGCTCGGGTCGCGGCCGAAGGCGCTGAGCATGGGCCGGAGGGATCGGGTGAACTCGGCCGCGATCGGGATGTCGAAACCGCGGTCGGAGCCGAAGGCGGCGTGGACCTCGGGATCGTGATCGCGCAGCACCCCGGGGTGGATCTGCATGACCAACCCGTCGTCGCACGACATCCGGGCCATCTCGAAGAGCATGTGACCCGCGAATGCCTGGGCCGCCGCGGGGCTGACGGTGCCGTTGCACGCGTCGGCGTAGGTACGCCGGGCCTCGTCCCGGCCAAGCGGCTCGGCGGCCGCGGTGAAGTGCCCGTGGTCGGTGGCCCGGGCGCCGGCCGCCACGAACGCCTCGCGTCGAGCGCGCAGGGCCGCGAGGTAGCCGTCGTAGTCGCCGGTGTCGACCCCGGCCAGCTCTTGGAGTCGCGCGAGCTGACGGGTCCAGCCGGGGTGGCCGACATGGGTCAGGGCGTCCGGCCGGAGGGTGGGCACCACTCGTTCGCCGAGTCCCGCTTCGCGCAGCCGGGCGTGATCGTCCAGGGGCGATGTGGCGGAGTCCGTGGTGGCCAGCAGCTCGATGTTGAAGGCGTCGAGCAGGGTGCGGGGCCGGAAGCCCGGCTCGTCCAGCCGCGCGTCGATGAGGTCGTAGAGCTCGTCCGCGGTGTCGGGCCCGGGGGCGATGTCCAGCTTGAGCACCTCGGCGATCTCGTGTTCCAGCCAGTAGCGGCTGGGGGTGCCCCGGAACAGGTGCCAGTGGGCGCAGAAGAGCCGCCAGATCGCGTGCGGGTCGGTCTCGACTGTCGACCCGTCGAGGCGGGGGACGCCGAGCTGGTCGAGCGTGACGCCCTGCGAGACGAGCATCCGGGTCACGTAGTGGTCCGGCACGACCAGCAGGTGAGCCGGGTCGGAGAACCGCTGGTTGTCGGCGAGAACGGCCGCGTCCACGTGTCCGTGCATGCAGAGCAGCGGCAGCTCCCGCGTGGAGTGGTAGATCCGGCGGGCGACCGCCCGGACGTCGTCGCCCGCCGGTAGAGCGCGGTCGGGATGCAGTCGCAGCTGTGCCACGCGCAACTTCTCCTCTGAGGCTTCGATGGACCTGGTCCTGCAAAGGATTTCATCGACGGCTCGGTGCGACAAGGGCGAGCCCCGGCAGAACCCGGAAACATTCGCGCAACAGAGTATTGACAGAAATCTGCAATCGGTTTCAGACTTCGGACGTGGTGATTCAGGGACCGAGCGGTGAGCAGTTGCGAGCGACGATCCGCGAGGTGGCCCGTGAGGCCGGCGTCTCACCGTCCACGGTGTCCCGGGCGTTGTCGATGCCCGGCCTGGTCAACCCGGTGACCCGGGAGCGGGTGCTCCGCGCGGCCCAGCGGTTGGGCTACGAACCCAACCGGGCCGCGAGAGGTCTCATCACCGGTCGCACCGGCAATCTGGGGCTGATTGTGCCCGACCTGGCAAACCCCTTCTTCCCCAGCCTGGTGAAGGGCGTGCAGGCCAGGGCCCGGGAGGCGGACTACGCGGTCTTCCTGGCCGACACGGACGAGGATCCGGCAGCGGAGAGCCACCTGGTCCGGGTCCTCGCCAAGCAGGTGGACGGGCTCATCCTCTGCTCTCCCCGGGCGCGTGAGGAAGACATCCTCGCTCTCGCCGGGACCACGACCCTCGTCATGGTCAACCGGCGCTTTGGAAAGGTGCCGTCCGTCGTCTTCGACAACTCGGACGGCATCCGACAGGCGGTGGCGCACCTGCAAGCACTCGGTCACCGCCGGGTCGCCTGGGTGGGTGGGCCGCGCACCTCCTGGTCCAACCGGGAGCGGGTCCGCGCGCTGCGCTCCGCGACCGCTGCGGCGGGCATGGAACTGCTCGTCGTCGGTCAGTTCCCGCCCCAGTTCGAGGGCGGGATCGCCGCGGCGGACCTCATCATCGCCTCCGGCGTCACGTCAGTCGTCGCCTACAACGACGTCATGGCACTGGGCCTCCTGGGTCGGCTCCGGGACCGTGGCGTGCACGTACCGCAGGACTTCAGCGTGATCGGCATCGATGACATTCAGATGTCGGGAATGTCATCGCCCACGCTCACCACAGTTTCGCTCACCAAGGAGCAGGCCGGCCGCGCCGCGGTCGACCTGCTGCTGTCGCTGCTGGAGCAGCCCGACGGCGTGCGCAACGTCCGCCGGGAGCTTCCTACCCAGCTGCGGGTACGCGGATCGACCGGGGTCGCGCGGGCCAACTGACCATCCCGGCCGGCAGGCCGTGGTCCCACCCCCATTTCAGAGATGGCAGAGAGAGGGAAATTCTCATGGGCATTACCCGGCGGAGCGCGGTCATCGCCGCAGCATCGTCCGTACTCGTCTTCGTCGCCGCCTGCGGGGCCCCGAGTGGCTCCGGTGGGGGCAGCGACGACAGCAACGGCCAGGTACCTGAGAAGCCGAAGAAGGCCGTCACGCTCAACGTCCTCGACGTGGCGGGCAACCTCCAACTGACTCAGGACATGATTGACGAGTTCGTCAAGAAGAACCCAGACATCATCTCCCGCGTCACCTACTCCAAGGCACCCGCGCCGGAGCTGGCCGGCAAGATCAAGGCACAGCAGAACGCCAACCGCGTGGACATCGGCCTGGTTCTGACCGGTGTGGACGGGCTGGCGGCCGGCATCGACCAGGGTCTGTGGATGGACGTACTGCCCACGTTCGAGGATCGCCTGTCCGGCATGAAGAACTACCTCGAACCGGCCGCCGCCATGCAGAAGCTGGCCGGCAACGCGGGCGTGACCGTCACCTACTACCCGTCTGGTCCGCTGCTGGAGTACCTGCCGGCGAAGGTTCCCCACCCGCCGACCAGTGCCGAGCAGCTCCTTGCCTACGCCAAGGCACACCCGGGCAAGGTCCAGTACGCGCGTCCGTCGAACTCGGGGCCGGGGCGCACGTTCCTGATGGGTCTGCCCTACATCCTCGGCGACAAGGATCCCAAGGATCCCATCAACGGCTGGGAGAAGACCTGGGCCTACCTGAAGGAGCTCAACCAGTACGTCGACTACTACCCGAGCGGCACGACGGAGACGATGAAGAACTTGGCCAACGGAACCGTCGACGTGATCGCCACGACCACCGGGTGGGACATCAACCCGCGCGTACTCGGGACGGTGCCCAAGGAGGCCAAGGTCAGCTCGATGCAGGGGTTCCACTGGGTGACCGACGCGCACTACGCCGTCATCCCCAAGGGCGCCTCCACCGACACCCAGGCCGCGGTGCTGGCCCTGCTGCAGTTCATGCTCACGCCCGAGCAGCAGGCCAAGGCGTACGACCAGGGCTACTTCTACCCGGGGCCGGCGGTGAAGGGTGTCGACCTGTCGATGGCGCCGCAGAAGAGCCAGGACGCCATCAAGAACTTCGGCCGGCCGGAGTACGAGGCGCTCATCGCGAGCAACCCGACCGAGGTTCCGCTGGACGCGAAGTCGCTCGTGGCGGCGTTCGACAAGTGGGACCGCGAGGTCGGCAGCGGGAAGGTCAAGCAGGGATGACCACCGGCACACAGGCCTTCTCCCAACTACGGCTCGAGGGCGTGTCGCGCCGCTTCGGCAGCCAGGACGCGCTGAGCGACCTCGACCTGACGATCGAGGCGGGCGAGTTCATCGCCCTCCTCGGTCCCTCGGGCTGCGGCAAGTCCACCGCCCTGAACTGCCTCGCCGGACTGCTGCCCCTGACCGGGGGCAGCATCTGGCAGGACGAACGGCGCATCGACACGTTGCCGCCGGAGCGCCGCGGCTTCGGCATGGTGTTCCAGAACTACGCGCTGTTTCCGCACATGTCCGTCCGCGCCAACATCGCGTTCGGGCTCCGGATGCGGCGGCTGCCGAAGGACGAGATCCGCGGCCGTACCGAGGAGGCCGTCCGCCTCGTGCGCCTCGAGGAGCACGCCAACAAGCTCCCGGGCCAGCTCTCCGGCGGGCAGCAACAGCGGGTGGCCATCGCGCGGGCGGTGGTCCTCGAGCCGTCGCTGGTGTTGATGGACGAGCCGCTGAGCAACCTCGACGCCAAGCTGCGGCTCGAGATGCGCACCGAGATCCGCCGGCTGCACCAGTCGCTGGGGCTCACCACGGTCTACGTGACACACGACCAGGAGGAGGCCCTGTCGCTGGCCGATCGCCTCGTCGTGCTGCGGGCCGGCCGGGTGCAGCAGGTCGGGTCGCCGCAGGAGTTGCACACGCGGCCGGTCAACTGGCACGTCGCCGACTTCATGGGCTTCCGCAACCTCTGGCCGATGCGGTCGCAGGCGTCGCCGGAGGACCTGATCGCCGTCGAGGCCGACGGAATCCGGCTCGTCGGCGACCCGGTCGGCCCGGTCGCGCCGGGCGACGAGGTGATCGTCGCGGTGCGTCCGGAGGACGTACGGGTCGATGAGCCTGGCGCGACGACCAACACGTTTGCCGCGGAGATCGAGGTCGTGGAGTACCAGGGCCGGGAACTGGCGGCGGAGGCGCGCACTGCCGCCGGGCTGCGGGTCCACGTCCGCACGGACAAGCGGGTCGCCCCCGGTGACCGGGTCACGCTGAGCATCCCGGCGCAGCGGTTGCTCGTCTTCCCGAGCGACTCCGACGAGCGCCCCGCGACCGGTCCCGCCGGTCAGGCGGATGCGATGGTCGAGGAACCAGGGCTGGTCGGATGAGCGTCACCACCTCGGCCTCCCTGGCACAGCCCGCCGGCAAGCCCCAGCGGCCACAGGCCCATTGGCAGCACCGCCTCGCCGAACGCGGTGTCGACCGCCTGCTGTGGTTGCTCGCGCCGGCGGTGCTCTTCGTCGTGCTGCTCTTCCTCTACCCGTTCTTCTACGGGCTCGGTCTGTCGTTCCAACCGACCGAGGGCGGCCCGTTCAGCGATTACGCGCGCTTCTTCAGCGACGCGTACCAGCGGAACACGATCTGGACGACGCTCGGTCTGGCGCTGCCCGCGGCACTGCTCAACGTGGTCGCCTCGGTGCCCATCGCCCACCGGATGCGAGGACGGTTCCGCGGCAAGCGGCTGGTCACCATCCTGCTGGTCGTACCCATCACGCTCGGGACCGTGCTGACCGCCCAGGGTCTGCTCAACTTCCTCGGCCCCACCGGGTGGTTCAACCGCGTGTTGACGGCGGTGCACCTCACCGACGAACCGGTACGGCTCATCCACAACTACTGGGGCGTCTTCTTCTCGCTGATCATCACCGGGTTCCCCTTCGCGTTTCTGCTCGTGCTGTCGTACCTGTCCGGCATCGACCCGACGCTCGAGCGTGCCGCGGCGACGCTCGGCGCGGGCTGGTGGCAGCGGTTCCGCATGATCACCCTGCCGCTGCTGATGCCCGGTCTGGCGACCACGTTCTGCCTGACGTTCGTCCTCGCCTTCAGCGTCTTCCCGTCGGCCGTCCTGGTCGGCAACCCCGCGGGCGAGACCCGGGTCATCTCCATCGCCGCCTACCAGGCGGCCTACGAGCAGTACGACTACCCCTACGCCTCGGCGATCGCGATGATTATGGGTCTCGTCGAGCTGGTGGTCATCGCGGTGGTGCTGCTCGCCCGGACACGCTTCTACACCGGGTCCACGGGAGGTAAGGGCTGATGGTGACCACGACCGAGGTGACCGGCGCCGGTACGGCCGGCGCCCCCGACGTCCGCCCCCGACGGCGGATCGTCGCACGTCCCGCCGCCTGGCTCGTCTGGGGCGCGGTGATCTTCTTCTTCCTGAACCTGCTGGGAGTCGTCGGATCCGTGCTGGTCAGCTCGTTCGGCCAGCGGTGGTTCAACAGCTGGCTTCCGGACGGCTACACCACGAAGTGGTACGGCGAGGCGTGGACCGAGTTCGCGCTGTTCCAGGTGATCACGGTGACCCTGGAGGTGTCCCTGCTCGTCGTGGGGCTGTCGCTGCTGATCGGCGTCCCGGCGGCGTACGTGCTCGCCCGTCGTGACTTCCCCGCGAAACGGGCGGCCTATCTGGTCTTCCTGCTGCCGATCCTCATGCCGCCGATCACCTACGGCATTCCGCTCGCGACCGTGCTCTACAAGTTCGGCTTCGCGGGCCACCTCTCTGGCGTCGTGCTGGCGAACCTCGTCCCGTCAGTGCCGTTCGTGATCCTCACCATGACGCCCTTCATCGAGCAGATCGACCCACGAATCGAAAGCGCGGCCCGGATGTGCGGGGCAGGGCTCCGCTCGGTCTTCCTCCGGGTCCTCGCGCCCCTGCTGCTGCCTGGGATGCTGGCCTCGGCGATCCTCGTCCTGGTCCGGACCGTCGGCATGTTCGAACTCACCTTCCTCACCGCCGGCCCCGACTCGCAGACGCTCGTGGTCGCGCTCTACTACTCGATGTCCGCGGCGGGCATCCGCGCCCAGCAGTCCGTGGACGCGATGGCGGTCATGTACACCGCGATGATGCTGGTGCTGCTCGTCGTCGCCCTTCGGTACGTCAACCCGACGCAGCTCGTCGCCCGGGTCAAGGAGGAGCCGGAGCCGTGAGCGGAAGGATCAGGATGCCCGGTCTGGCCGATTGGCGGCGGACGCCACTGGCGGTGTCCGCCAGAGCGATGGGGGAGAGCGAGTGAAGATTACCGACGCCCGGGTCATCGTGACCTGCCCGGGACGCAACTTCGCCACGTTGAAGATCGTCACGGACGAAGGCATCACCGGAGCCGGTGACGCGACGCTCAACGGCCGCGAACTGGCCGTCGCCTCGTACCTGCGTGACCACGTCGTACCGCTGCTGATCGGCCGTGATCCGGCGCGGATCGAGGACACCTGGCAGTACCTGTATCAGGGTGCGTACTGGCGGCGCGGCCCGGTGACCATGAGCGCGATCGCGGCGGTGGACACCGCCCTCTGGGACATCAAGGGCAAGGTGGCGGGTCTGCCGGTCTACCAGCTGCTTGGCGGCCGCTCACGTGAAGGCGTAACGGTGTACGGCCACGCCAACGGCGAGACTGTCGACGAGGTGCTGACCGAGGTATCGCGGTTCGTCGACCTCGGCTACCGCGCGGTGCGGGTGCAGTGCGGCGTACCGGGCCTGGCCAAGACCTACGGCGTCAGCGGCGACAACATGTTCTACGAGCCGGCCGACGCCGCGCTGCCCAGCGAGGCCACCTGGTCGACCGAGCGATACCTGGCGCACGTGCCCACCGTCTTCGCCCGCGTCCGCGACGAGTTCGGGCCCACCCTGCGGCTCTTGCACGACGTGCACCACCGGTTGACGCCGATCGAGGCGGCGCGGCTCGGGCGCAGCCTGGAACCGTACGCGCTGACCTGGATGGAGGACCCCGTCCCCGCCGAGTTGCAGGAGGGCTTCCGGCTCATCCGTCAGCACACCACCACACCGGTGGCGGTGGGGGAGGTGTTCAACACGATCTGGGACGCCGCCCAGCTGATTCGCGAGCAGCTGATCGACTACATCCGCACGACCGTCGTGCACGCGGGCGGCATCACCCACCTGCGTCGCATCTTCGACCTCGCTGCCCTGCACCACGTGCGCAGCGGCTCGCACGGGGCCACCGACCTGTCTCCGGTGTGCATGGCCGCCGCCCTGCAGCTCGACATCGCGATCCCGAACTTCGGTCTGCAAGAGTACATGCGGCACACGGAGCAGACTGACGAGGTCTTCCCGCACGACTACCACTTCGAGGGCGGCTACCTGCACCCGGCCGAGGTGCCCGGCCTCGGCGTGGACATCGACGAGGAGGCGGCCGCCCGCTATCCGTACTCGCCTGCGTACCTGCCCGTCAACCGCTTGGAGGACGGCACGGTGCACCCGTGGTGAGGGCGCGAACGTCTGGTTCGGAGCTCTCGGTATGAGCCTGGTGGTCCTGTACGAGAGCGACGACGTCGCGGTGGCGACGACGGCGATGAAAGCCGGGGAGCCATTGGCGCTGCCGGGGGTGGCGGACCGGGCGCTGCGGGACGACGTGCCCGCCGGGCACAAGGTCGCCCTGCGTGACCTCGCCGCCGGATCGCCGGCACGCAAGTACGGCCAGGTGATCGGGCGGGCGCTGGTGGACATCTGCGTGGGCGAGCACGTGCACGTGCACAACCTCGGGATGCCGCAGGACGCGGCCGCCCGCGTGGCGGGCGCGGCAACGACGTCGGTCCCGCCGCTCCCCGCCGACCTGCGCCGCACATTCCACGGCTACCGCCGCCCGGACGGTCGGGTCGCCACCCGCAACTACGTCGGTGTTTTGACCACCGTCAACTGCTCGGCCACCGTCGCCCGCAAGATCGCCCGGAGTACCGAGGACGACGCGGAAGGGCTGACGGGCGTCGACGGCGTCGTCGCGCTGACCCACGGCACCGGGTGCGGGATGGCCGCCCGGGGCGAGGGGTGGGACGTGCTGCGTCGTACCCTCGCCGGCTACGCCCGCAACCCGAACATCGGCGGCCTGGTCGTGGTGGGGCTCGGCTGCGAGGTGAACGCGGTGGCCGGCCTCATGGCCGACCTCGGGGTGGCCGAGCACGTGCCGGTGTCGTCGTACATTATCCAGGAGCTGGGCGGCACCTCCGCCGCGGTGGCACGCGGCGTCGAGCTGGTCCGGGCCATGATGCGTGACCTCGCCGGCGCGGCACGCACCGAGGTGGGGGTCGAGGAACTCGTGCTGGGCCTGCAGTGCGGCGGGTCCGACAGCTGGTCCGGACTGACCGCGAACCCGGCCCTCGGGGTGGCCTCCGACCTGCTGGTGGCCGCCGGCGCGACGTCCGTGCTCGGCGAGACGCCGGAGATCTACGGCGCCGAGCACCTGCTGGCTGCGCGGGCGACCAGCCCGGAGACGGCCGAGGCGCTGATGGAGCGGATCCGGTGGTGGGAGGATTACACCGGGCGGCAGGGCACGACGCTGGACGCCAACCCGTCGCCGGGCAACAAGGAGGGTGGCATCACCACCATCCTGGAGAAGTCGCTGGGCGCGGTGGCGAAGGCCGGGCGGAGCCCGCTCGCCGCGGTGCGGCGTTACGCGGAGCCGATCCCGCGGCCCGGGCTGGTCTTCATGGACACCCCCGGCTACGACCCGGTATCGGTGACAGGAATGGTCGCGGGCGGGGCAAACATCATCTGCTTCACCACCGGGCGCGGCTCGGTCTTCGGCAGCCGCCCGGTCCCGACCGTCAAGCTCGGCACCAACGCCGAGCTGGCCAGCCGGATGGCCGGCGACATCGACCTGGACTGCTCGCCGGTCGTCGAGCAGGGCGTTTCCGTCGACGAGATGGGCCGGCGGGTCTACGACCTGCTGCTGGACGTGGCGTCGGGCCGCCGCAGCGCGAGCGAGGAGCTGGGCCTCGGCGGTGAGGAGATCGTCCCGTGGCAGTTGGGGGCTGTGCTGTGAGCGACGAGGTAGGGGCCGCGCCCAGGCTGCGCCTCGACACGCTGGACCGCCTCGGGCGGGGCGGCGCGTTCACCCCGCCGGCGGTGGATCCGCGCGCGCTGCGGGTCGGGATCGTGCACCTCGGGATCGGGGCGTTCCACCGGGCCCACCAGGCGGTCTTCACCGAGTTGGCCGCGGCGGCCGCCGGGCGTGACGACTGGGGCATCGCGGGGATCACCCAGCGGTCGGCGTCCGTAAGCGACCAGCTGATGCCGCAGGACGGCCTCTACTCGGTGCTGGAGCGGGGCCGTGACGTGGCGCCACTGCGCGTCGTCGGCAGCGTCCGCGAGGTGCTCTTCGGGGCGGGCGACCCGCCGGCGGTCGTGGACCGGATCGCCGATCCCGCAGTACGCGTTGTCACGCTCACCGTGACCGAGAAGGGCTACCGCCGCGACGGCGCCGGCCGGCTGGACCGGTCGGATCCGGAGGTCGCCGCCGACCTCGCGGGGCGCGCGCCGCGGACCGTCGTCGGGCAGCTCGTCCGCGGGCTGCAACGCCGGTCGGCCGGCGCCGCCGGACCGGTCACCGTGCTCTCCTGCGACAACCTGGTCGGCAACGGCGAGGTCCTGCGCGGCCTGGTGCACGACTTCCTGGACGCGCTGGCGGAGGCCGAGGCCGGCGGGCTCGCCGACTGGATCGCGGCGTCCGTACGCTTCCCATCCTGCATGGTCGACCGCATCGTGCCGGCCACCACGGACGAGGACCGCGCCGACGTCCGGGCGGCGCTGGGGCTGGAGGATCGGGGCGTCGTGGTGGCCGAGCCGTTCCGCCAGTGGGTGATCGAGGACGACTTCGCGGCCGACCGGCCCGCCTGGAACCTCGCCGGCGCGGTGTTCACCGACGACGTCGCCGCCTGGGAGTCGGTGAAGCTGCGCATGCTCAACGCCACCCATTCGTTGCTCGCTTACCTGGGGGCCTTGCGCGGTCACGACACGATCGCGGCCGCGCTCGCCGACGACGAGCTCGCCACCGCCGCCGAGGCGCTGATGGTCGAGGACGTGGCGCCGACGCTGCGCGTGCCGGACGGCCTGGACCTGGCCGACTACCGACGGCAGGTGCTGCAGCGGTTCAGCAACCCGGCGTTGCGGCATCGGACGGTGCAGGTCGCCATGGACGGGTCGCAGAAGCTGCCGGTCCGGCTGCTCGGCACCGTCCGCGACCGCCTGGCCGCCGGGACGATCCCGCGGCAGGCGGCGCTCGCGGTCGCCGCCTGGATGACGTACGTCGCGAAGGGCCGGGACGCGCGCGGACGGGAACTGCCGCTCGACGACCCGCTGGCCGATCGGCTGCGGGTGGCCGCGGCCGCCGGTACGGGCGACCCGAAGCGGCTGGTCGACTCCCTGCTGCGCGTCGAGGAGATCTTCGACGCGGACCTCCCCGAGCACGACGGCTTCCGGGCCGCCCTGGTCGACCACGTCGCCCGGCTCACCGCGTGAGACACCTCGGCCGGCTCACCCCTGTCAAGGTGAACCGGCCGACGCGTCCGGGGGTCAGGTCAGTTGCGCGGGGTCGACGACCGCGACCCCGTTTACCCGGAAGTTGTGGAAGCTCAGGTGCGTGTCCTGGATGGTGCTCGGCTGGAGGATTTCCTCGAACGTGCAGTTGACGATCCGTACGTCTTCGATCGGTGAGCGCGGGTAGCCGGTCATCGAGAAGGCGTTGCAGGCCCGTCCCACCCGCACGTTCCCCAGCTCGACGTTGCGAACCCGAGGGGTCAGGGGGCCGGTGTCGCCCTCGCCCCGGTAGAACATTCGTCGCCGACGTCGAAGACCTAGTCGCGCACCACCACGTACCGCGAGGACTCGACGTCGACCCCGTCGTTGTTCGGGCCGCGCGTGTCGATGTGCAGGCACTGCACCGTGACGTTGCGCGACAGGACCGGGTGCACCTCCCACATCGGCGACCGGACGATCCGCACACCGGAGATCAGGACATTGGTGCACTCGTACGGCTGGATGATGAAAAGCTGGACCGCAGGTATTGACGTTCTCTCCGCCTTAAAGGGCGGAGATTCCCTCCACGCTGCGCGTGGAATGCGCGGCGTCCGGGTGGATTCCTGCTTCTCGACGCGGTGCCGGCACGGGTGCCGGTCTTGCCTGCGCTCCACAGGCGTTTGAGTTGTCCCAGCGTCCTGGGCCAACACGTTGATCGCTGCGTTGACGTCACGGTCGTGGACCGTCCCGCATGGGCAGGTCCACGTCCGGACGTTCAGCGGCTTGGGGCCCTCGCGCCGGCCGCACGTCGAGCATGTCGGTGATGTGGGCGCGTACCGGTTGATCTTTGGCAAGGTCCGCCCGTACCGCGCGGCTTTGTACTCCAGCATTGCCGTGAACGACGCCCAGCCGGCGTCGTGCACGGATTTGGCTAGCCGGGTGCGGCCGAGACCGGTCACGCACAGGTAGTCGGCGGATGCGGCAAGAGTTCCCCGACCTCGCACGGCACTACTACCGGACCAACCGACTGTGGTCGGGCTCGTACTTCGCCGGGTCCGGCGGCGCACCGCTGACCGTTCTGCGCCAGTACATCGAGCAGCAAAACAGGCAGGTTAGAGCCACTCGGGCCTGCGGGTCCGTGCTGAGGGTCTTGTCCGGCCCCTCGTTCGGGGGCGGGCCGCCGGTCCAGTCCCACCAGTGGGCGGCGTCGGCGCGGCCGTCGATCACGCCGGCACCGGTCACGGCGACGTTGCGCTGCCCGTAGGCGTAGATGAAGGGGGAGTAGTTCAGCAGCTCCACACCCTCGTAACGGGTGTGCACGACGGGGAGGTAGGCGGACGGGTCCCGGTTGAACTCGGGCGTGGCACCGGCGGTGAGGTGCAGGTTGACGTCGCTGAGCAGGTGGACCGCGCCGGTGGCGAACCGGCCGGCTGGGACCACTACCCGGCCGCCGCCCGCGTCGTGGCATGCGGAGATCGCGGCGCGTATCGCGGCCGTGCAGTCGGTCACCCCATCGCCGATCGCCCGAAGGCGGTGATGTCGACGTCACGGTCGGGGAACGTCGGGGGTTTCACCCGGTGCAGGATCGCCGCGGCCTCGTCCCAGGCGCGGTCGGGCTCGACGGCCGCCGGTCTCGGTACGCGCGACGCCGCGCGACGCCGCGCGGGGCCGCACGACGTCGGAAGCGCCGGCGGCCAGCACGAGACCGGCCGCGGCGAGAAGGTCACGGCGTCGGATTCTGTGGAGCATGTGCTGCCTCCGTGCGGGTGGGGACTCTGCGCCGGCCGGCGGCACGGCGCATCGGACTGCTACTTCCAGTCGAGGTTGCCGTCGACGTGGTCGCCGACCGAGCGGTCTGGCGGTCGGTCCGGTGCCTGCGCCGCCGCCTGGCGTCGCAGCCTCCTGAAATCGTTTGCGGTCACCTGATGCCAACAAACGGCGGGTGCGCCCGTCAATGCGTCAGGGGGATGAAACAAGTTTCACGAGCCGGCCGGTTCGGCCCGCTTCGCCGCCCACCAGCGGCTTCGGTGCGCCTGTCCGCCGACGACGGTTCGGGCGGGAGATCGGGATTGAAACAAGTTTCAGTCTTGTCACGCATTGACCGCCGGCCCAGTGTTTGGTGTCGTGAACGTCACCACAAACGATTTCAACGTCCTGGGGTATCCGACGAGGGTTCGGAGGAGGTGCCATGCCGCCGATCACGCATCCCGCCATCACCCGCCGTGGGCTGTTCGGCCTGGGGGCAGCCGCCACCACCGCTTCCACGCTCGCCGCCGTCGCTCAGCCAGCGCGGGCGGCGGGGACGGACGGCGTCCGCATCACCAACGGCCGCCAGTACGCGGTCACGATCGTCGCCGACGTCGCGCCGCGCAGGGTGTCGAGGACACGACCAGCGGCCTGCCCCGCGACTTCCCCGGCGACCTCGAATCGTTGCTCGCCGACCACGAGTCGGCCCCGTCCGTCGAGGACCTCTACCTCGCTCAGCGTGGACGGCACTAGTTTCCGGCACTTTCCCTTCGGAGGATGCAGATGCGTGACGTGACAGGTCGGACGCTGGCCCACCCCGAGACGCCGGACCGCCGCGGGCGCCGGCGGCTGCGACGGTGCCTGATCGTGGGCGCGCTGGTCGCGGGGCTCGCGCCGTCCGGCGGCGGCGCAGCCGTCGCCGGCGCTGCTGCCCCGGCAACCACCGACCTCAGCATCACCGCGACCCTGAACGAGCACAACGCCCGGCTGACCGACGACTTCCAGGGATTCTCGGTGGAGTCGGCGGACTTCGCGCACGGCTTCCTGACCAGGGAGCGGATGTCCGAGCGCCTGCGGACGCTGGGCCCGGGTGTGATCCGGCTGGGCGGCTATTCGATGGACCTGGTGTGGCCCGCCTTCGGGCAGTGGGCCGACGCGCCGGCCCCGCCGCAGGCGATCGGCGGCACCGTCGACCAGTCCGACCTGAACAACCTCAAGCAGTTGCTGGACGCCTCCGGCTGGAAGGTGACCCTCGGCGCACCGCTCAAGACGGTGATCGACCCTTCCAAGATCAAGAATCCGTTGCGGGACCCGTCCCCCGACGTGAGCCTCGAGCAGGTGGTCGCCGAGGTGAAGGCGGCGTACGACACCCTCGGCGACGACCTGCTGGCCGTCGAGCTCGGCAACGAGTACGACAACGTCACCACCCTGACCGGGGCGGAGATGTGGGAGACGGCCAAGCGGTACCAGGCCGCGATCACAGCGGTCGTGCCGCACGCGAGGCTGAAGATCGCCGGGCCCTCGCCGAGCGGCGCGAAGAGCAGCACCCGGGTCGACGAGTTCGTGACGGCAGCGCTGGCCGACGGATCCGTCAACCCACAGAACGTTCTCGCCGAACTGTCCTCGCACTGGTACCCGTGGAGCCACTGCAGTGGCCGGACCATGACCATCCAGCAGTTGATGTCGCCGGAGACGCACCTCAACACCCGTACCAAGCTGGCCGGGATGCGGGCGGTCAGCGCGAGGCTGCACGACACGATCCCGTCGACGATCAACGAGTCGAACAGCGCCTCGTGCAGCGGGATGCCGGGGGTCAGCAACTCCTATGCCACTGCGCTGTGGTCACTGGACTACCTGCTACAGACCGCCCGGAGCGGCGTCGACCGGCTGCAGTTCCACACCAACACCGCAGCGATCTGCGGCGATTTCAAGCCGCGCGACTCCGCCGACTACCCCATCTCCTACCGCTACTACGGCGCCTTCTGCGCCGCCGACCAGACCGCACTGGACGCCGACGAGCTGTCCGCCAACCCCCTCTACTACGGCATCTGGGCGTTCCGCCAGGTTCCCGCCGGCCAGTTCGTGGACCTGGACCTTGCCGACAGCGCCCTCGACAAGATCCGCGCCTACGCCGTCCAGGGCAGGGACGGCGCCCTCACCGTCGTCCTCATCAACGTCCAGGACCCCGCCGCGGCCGACAGCACCCGCGACACCGTCGCCCTGCACCTGCCCTCGGCCTACCGGGAAGCGCGAGCGGTGACCCTGCAGAGCACGGCACCCGACGGCCTTGCCTCCCTCGACGCTGGCCGCATCACCCTCGGCGGCCGGGGCGTCTCACCCGCTGGCACCGCCACCGGCACACTGCAGGCGAGCACCGTGCCCGTCGACCACCGGTCGTCGACCATCAGCGTCGCGCCGGGCACCGCGCAGCTCATCACCTTCTCGCACTGACCGCTGGCGGAGGCCCTGACCACCCCACGACCACGGGAGCCCCACGATGCAGATTCCAGCGCCGGATCCGGTCCCACCGCTGCGGGGCCTCAGCCGCCGAACTCTGCTCGGCGGCCTCGGACTCACCGCCGCCGCTACGATGGCCGGGGCTCGGGTCGCCGCTCCCGCGGCGGCCGCCTCCGGCGGCGCTGTGCTGAGCGTCGTGGTGTCAACGGCCTCGGGCGGCCGCGGGATGCCCCTCGTGGGCTACAACACCGGCCACTTCATGCCCGGCAGCAACACCAGCGCCTGGCTGGAATACTCGCGCGTCAACGCGGTCCGCTTCTTCGCGCGCTTCGAGGACTGGTGCCCCGACGAGGCCTTCGACCCGGGCGCGGGGATCTCCGCCATCGACGACTTCGACGCGGCGAAGGAGGAGCTGCGCCGCAGCCCCGAGGACAACCGCTTCCTCGACTGGGAGCTGCTGCACGAGGTGTTCGAGCACCACGTCTACTCGAACACCAATTTCTATCGCCTCAACTACCAGCTCGCCGAGCTCAGGCGACTCGGCATCACCCCGATCATCGAGGCCGCCCAACTGCGCTGGAACAGCCCGTGGTCGGGGCTGTGGCAGCAGTGGCAGAAGCACTACGCGCTCACCTACCACCTGCCCCCCACGTACGACGTCGAGCGCTTCAACTTCATCAACGAGCCCGACCACCCCAGTGCGGCGAAGGACATCGTCGACCAGCGGGTCTACGTCCGCGGGCTGCAGATCGCCTCGGACGCCGTACGATGCGCCATCGCCGACGTAAACCAGCGCTACGGCAAGCACCTACGCGCTCTCGTGCACGCGCCGGTCATCACCCACGTGTCGAGCTCGCGCGGGAACGATCACATGGACGCCGACCCCGACGCCGACGCCCGGGACGACGAGTACGGCTGGGGCGAGATCTCGCTGCGGAACCTGCGCACCGACTACCACGGCGTACCGGTCGACTACGACATCTTCAACGTCTTCGACACCCACCACTACAACAAGACGGCCGGTGTCTACGCGTACGAGTTCGCGATGATGCGCCAGCGGATGCGTGAATACACGCCGACCGGCACCGAACTCCCGATCGTCTATTCCGAGTTCAACCGCCGCAACACGAGCGCGTTCGAGACCAGCGGCGACGACCTGAACACCCCGATGATCTACTGCGACCTGGCCCGGATCTGGGGCGAGGCGGTCACCGCGCAGGCCGAGGGCATGATCACGTTCAAGTTCCAGAACACCATGCGCGCCAACGGCATCCCGTACGGCACGGGCTGCTACTACGTCGAACACGGCGGCGTCTACGACATCCACGGCGCCACCAAGGCCGCCGAGGTCAACCGCCTCTTCGCCAAGGGCTTCGCCGGCGAGCAGCGCGGACTGCTGCGCGCCACCACCGGGGACGGCAGGACGGTCCCGGTCAGCCGCGACCAGCGGACCCGCTGCCACCATCTCTGGCTGCCCCACCCCAGCGGCAGCCCCGCGGGAGACGTCTCGCTCGACCTCAGCGGGCTGGACCTCAGCGGCGGCCAGGTGGTCGTCGAGGAGGTGGGCCCGACGTACAGCGGAGGCATCACGACGATCGCCCCGCTGCCCGCCGACGGCAGGATCACCCTGGCGCAACCCGCCGACGCCGTCTGGCTGGTCACGGTGGCGGACCCCGGCGAGTCACGCTCGTACGAGGCGTCCGCCGACTCCTCGGTGATCCAGGGCGGCCCGCCCTCCATCGGCGCCCAACAGAGCCTTGCCGTCGCCCTCGACCCGAGTGGGTCCTCGGCCGTGAGCTACCTCGCCTTCGACCTCGGCGGCGGCCCGGCGGCGCGGCGGGCCGTGCTCGAGGTACACGGCAGCAGCACCGACGGAGGGCCGCTCACCGTCATGGTGTACGCCATGACCGACACGTCCTGGGCCGGACGCGAACTGACCTGGGAGTCGGCGCCGTACCTCGACTCCGGCGCGGTCCGGCCCGCCTCGGTCGGCGACCGGCTCCACCCGGCGGGCCAGCTCACGGCGACCGGCGCCACCGGTCCCGCCCGGCTCGACGTCACCGACGCGCTACGGCACGGGCCCGGCCGTTCCCTCGGATTCCTGCTGATCCGCGAGCGGAAGCGGGCCGAGGACACCGCCGACGACGGCCCTCGCCTGGAACTTGCCGGACGTGCCGACCCCGGGTCGGCCGCCCGTCCCCGGCTGCACCTGTACAGCTAGTGCAGCGGACCGTTCACCACCGCAAGGGAGAATCCATGGGTCCACACACTGAAGGCACGCCTGTCGATCCGGATCGCGGCATCCCGGCCGCGACGCCTGTCCCGGTACGAAATCGTCGTCTGCGCCGGTCCCTCGTCGCCGGCGTACTGACGGCCGGGCTCGTGGCGGCCGGTAGTGGCCTGCCTGCGACCGCCGATGACACCCCACCCCCGACGACGAGCCTCACCCTGACGGCCACCGTGGACGGACGCAACGCGGTGCTGAGCGGGAATTTCCAGGGCTTCTCGGTGGAGTCGGCGGACTTCGCGCACGGCTTCCTCACGAAGGAGCGGATGGCCGAGAGGCTGCGGACGCTCGGTCCGAATGGCGTGATTCGGCTCGGTGGCTACTCGATGGACCTGGTGTGGCCGGCCTTCGGGGAGTGGACCGACGTGCCGGCCCCGCCCGAGGCGATCGGCGGCACGGTCGACCAGAGCGACCTGGACCGTCTCAAGGAGTTGCTGGACGCCACGGGTTGGAAGGTGACCCTCGGCGCGCCGCTCAAGACGGTCATCGACCCCTCCAAGATCAAAAATCCGACGCGGGACCCGTCCCCCGACGTCAACCTGGACCAGGTGGTCGCCGAGGTGACGGCCGCGTACGAGACGCTTGGCGAGGACCTGCTGGGCGTGGAGCTGGGCAACGAGTACGACAACGTGACCACCCTGACCGAGGCCGAGATGTGGGAGACGGCGAAGGAGTATCGGGCTGCCATCGACCAGGCGCTGCCGACCGCGCACCTGAAGGTGGTCGCTCCGTCGGCCAATACGGCGAAGACCAACACCAGGCTGGACGGGTTCGTGACCGCCGCGCTCGCCGACAAGTCCACCAACCCGCAGCAGGTGCTCTCGGAAGTGGCCTCCCACTGGTACCCATGGAGCCACTGCGGCTCGTCCCAGATGACCATCGACCAGCTGATGTCCCCGCTCACGCACACGAACACCCGCAACAAGCTCGCGGGCATCATGGCCGCCGGTGACCGGTTGCACGGCACGATCCCGATGACCATCAACGAGTCGAACAGCGCCTCGTGCAGCGGGATGCCGGCGGCGAGCAACTCGTACGCCACCTCGCTGTGGTCGCTGGACTACCTCCTGCAGGCCGCGCAGAGCGGGGTCAGCCGGTTGCAGTTCCACACGAACACCGCGGCGATCTGCGGGGACTTCAAGCCGCGGGACTCCGCCGACTACCCGATCTCCTACCGGTACTACGGCGCGTTCTGCGCGGCCGACCAGTTGGCGCTCGACAAGAACGAGCTGTCGGCGACCCCGCTGTACTACGGCATCTGGGCGTTCCGGCAGGTGCCGCAGGGGCGGTTCGTCGCCCTCGATCTCGACGACACCTACCTGGATCGGATCCGCGCCTACGCCGTTATGGGAGCGGACGGCGCGCTGACGGTGGTGCTCATCAACGTGCAGGATCCGGCCAAGGCGGACAGCACCCACGACGCGGTGACCGTGCAGCTGCCGGAGGCGTTCAGGCGCGGCAGCGTTCGCACCCTGCAGACGACCGCCCCAGAGGGGCTGGCGTCGCTGGATGCTGACCGGATCAGCCTGGGTGGTCAGCAGGTGAACCCGTCCGGGCAGGTAGTGGGTACAGCGCAGGCGACCTCCGTCCCGGTCGACCACCGCAGCGCCACCGTCGCGGTCGAGCCCGGAACCGCGCAGATCATCACGTTCTCCCACTAGCTGGCTGGGGAGCCCCCACTGGGGCTCCCCAGCTCCCCAGTTCCGCACTCGAACGATCCAGACGCTGTTGGAGTACACACATGCGCCATGCCAAGTTCCGTGGGTCAGCCGCCGCCGCAGCCGCCCTGATGATCTTCGCGACCATGTCTGCACCGGCCGATGCCGCCGATGTCCTTGCCCCACCACAACCGAGCCGCCCAGCGAACCCCGGCGGAATCCCGGACCACTTCGTCGGCCTCAGCATTGAGTGGTCATTGATCGAGCAGTACATGGGCCCGAACGCACAGCCCACCTTTGCCAACCTGCTGGCGAATCTCGGCACCGGTGTTCTGCGAATCGGGGGTTCATCGCAGGATCAGACGCCCTTCGACCCCGCGGCGCCAAATACCAACCGGGTGATCACCCCGGAGGACCTAACCGCGATCCGATCAACGCTAGATCGCGTCAACGGTGGCTCTGACCCAGGCCGCACGCCCAAGTGGGGCGTCGTCCTGGGAACCGCCCTCGCACCTGCCACGACGACGCGACCATGGATCGGCCCGGTGCACGCGAAGTCGTTCACCACCCAAGGCGTTCAGCCGGCATTCGCCGGCGCTGAGGACTACGTGGCCGGCATTGAGCTCGGCAACGAGCCGGACCTCACATACCGCTCCGACGTGGCGCCCTATCTGGCCAGGTTCCGGGAATACGCTGACGCGGACGTTACCGGGCCATTCATGCCCATCACGCCTGCCACCAGCGAACCCATCTCTCCCTGGCAGGCAATCGCGGACCGAAGCGTCCCCACCAGGTTCTTCTGGAACTGGGGCGAGGTCCTCGACAGCACAGCAGGCGCATCACGCGATGCGGAAGGTCCGCTCGGCGCATGGGCGGCAGACCACTTCTACCCATTGGCACGGACCTGTACGAATGACCAATACCGCTGCCCGACCATCGAGCGCCTGCTGTCTGAGGAACGCGTGGACAACTTCGCCTATCAGGTATACACCCACGCGACGGAGGCGGCGCGACACGGCTTGGGCTACCGAATGGAGGAGTTCAACACAGCCGCCGGTCGTGGCGCACCGGGCGTCAGCGATGTAGCGGCAAGCGCCGTGTGGGCGCTGGACGCCATGTTCCAAGCCGCCTGTCCGCAGACTCCCGACCAGCCGGGCGTCAACGCCGAATGCCGTACCGGTGCGGTAGGCGTCAACTTCCACAACGCGGAGGTCCGGGCCTTCTATTTCCCAGAGGAAGGCAATGGCTACTACAACGCGATCAAGTTCGACCCGTCGCCCGAGGCGGGTGCACCGACCGCAGCGCCGGAGTACTACGCCCTTCTCCTCTTCGCCCAGCTCGCCCAAGGTTCGAACCGCGTGCGTCCGCTGGACCTGTCCGAGTTCGCGCCCGCCGACAGTCACATCAGCGGCTGGCAGGTCGATCAGCGCGACAACCACCGCCTGTTCCTGATGAACAAGGACAGTGGTCCCGTGACGCTCACCGTCCCGGCTCCTGGAGCGCGCTACACGGTGAATCGGATGACGCCGTACGACCCCACCGGCGCGGCGCGGACGCTCGACGCCCCCAGCGTGCGCATCGACGGCCAGCAGGTCGCCGCGGACGGAACGTGGCCGGGCTTCCAGCCGACGACGGAACTGACCCACGCGGGCCAGCTGACCGTTCAGCTGGCGCCAGGGGAGACGGTAGTCCTCACCCGGCAGAGCGAAGGCTGAGCCGACGTCGAAAGGAGGGAGTCATGCCCGAGGGTGTGTCTCGTCGGACTTTCCTTGTGGGCGGCGGAGGGCTGGTGGCGGGGACCTGCCTGCCGGTTGCCTCGGCTTGGGGCGCCACCGCGCCACCTGTGCTGCCAGCTGAAGACGGGTACGACTTGTGGCTGCGGTACCGACGAGTTGGGGACCCCTCGCTGCTGGCGTCGTATCAGTGACGAGCGCCACCTGACTGCTGCGTGAGGGCCCCGCCGCTCGACGCCGTACCCGACGTCGAGCGGCGGCTCAGTCGCTGGTCAGCAGGCCGCTGGCCGCCCTGAGCTGGTCGACTGCCCGGCGCAGGGCGGCCACGATCCGCTCCTCGCTGTCGGCTCCGATCCGGGCCACCGGCACGGAGAGGCTGATCGCGTCCGTCGCCGGCGACCGCAGGGGCACGGCCATCGCGACGCAGATGATGCCGTCGGTATTCTCCTCGTGGTCCACCGCGTAGCCCCGCGCCCGGATGGCGGCCAACTCGGTGTGCAGCGCGTCCGGGGCGGTGACGGTGTGCCGGGTCAGGGCGGGCAGCGGCCAGCTCAGCAGCCCGTCGACCTCCTCGTCGGTGCGCTCGGCGAGCAGCACCTTGCCGAGGGCGGTGGCGTGGGCCGGCAGGTGCCGCCCGATGGCGCTGTACAACCGCAGGGGGTGCACGGATTCGCGTTTGGCGAGGTAGACGACGTGCGGCCCGTCGAGGCGTCCGAGGTGGACGGTCTCGCCGAACTGGCGGGACAGGTCGTCGAGCACGGTGCCGAGCAGCGCGGTGGTGTCGTCCGCGGTGAGGTACGCGGCGCCGACCTGTAGTGCGCGGATGCCGAGCCCGAATCGGGTGCCCGTCAGGTCGCTCTCCACCCAGCCGCGCTTGACCAGGGTGCGGAGGATGCCGTGCAGGCTGCTCTTCGGGATGTCGAGGGCACGGGCCAGGTCGACGAGGGAACGCCGCTGCGGCGAGGCGGCGAGCTCTTCCAGCACCTCCAGTGTCCGGCCGGCGGACTTCACCGGGGCGAATCCTTCGGGCGAGGTCATGGCGGCCACTTTAGCGGGGTTGACACGACGACGGACTCCGATAGGGTCAAGTATGTGACTAGCGTTCGTCATTCTGAACACACTGAATCGGGAGCTGGCGGCGTGGTCGAGGCCGTCGGATCCGGTCGGATCCTGCCCGTGGTCGTGCTCGACGACGCCCGCGACGCCGCCCCGCTCGCCGCGGCGCTCGTCGAGGGTGGCCTGCACAGCGTCGAGGTCACCTTTCGCACTGACGCAGCGGCCGAGGCGATCCGGGCCATGTCGGAGCGGCCCGACCTCCTCGTCGGCGCCGGCACCGTGCTGACCCCGGCCCAGGTCGACCGGGCGGTCGAGGCCGGTGCGCGTTTCGTCGTCAGTCCCGGCTTCGGGCCGGCAGTCGTCCGGCACTGCCAGCAGCTCGGTGTGCCGGTCTTCCCCGGCGTCACCAGCCCCACCGAGATCATGCTGGCGCTGGACGCCGGGCTCGACACGGTGAAGTTCTTCCCGGCCGAGCAGCTTGGCGGCATCGGGATGATCAAGGCGCTGGCCGCGCCGTTCCGCTCGGTGCGGTTCATTCCGACCGGCGGGGTGAACACCGACAACCTCGCCGCCTACCTGGCCCACCCCGCGGTGTTGGCGGTCGGCGGCACATGGATGGTCGCCCCGGACCTGATCATCGCCGGGCGCTGGGACGAGGTCACCCGCCGTACCGCGGCCGCCGTGGCGGCGGCCCGATCCGCATCGGAGGCGTGAGGTGCTCAAGATCCGTCCCGCTGGCGAGTGCCGGTACGACCTGGTCTCGCTCGGCGAGATCATGTTGCGCCTCGACCCGGGCGAGGGCCGGGTGCGCACCGCCCGCAGCTTCCGGGTCTGGGAGGGCGGCGGGGAGTACAACGTTGCCCGTGGCCTGCGCCGCTGCTTCGGGCTGCGCACCGCCGTGGTCACCGCCTTCGCCGACAACGAGGTGGGCCGCCTACTGGAGGACCTGGTCCTGCAAGGGGGCGTGGACACCTCGTTCATCACCTGGATGCCGTACGACGGGATCGGCCGTACGGTCCGCAACGGCCTCAACTTCACCGAGCGCGGCTTCGGCGTACGCGGCGCCGTCGGCACCTCGGACCGCGGGCACAGCGCCGCAAGCCAGCTGCGGCCTGAGGATGTCGACTGGGACCACCTCTTCGGCACCCTCGGGGTGCGCTGGCTGCACACCGGTGGCATCTACGCCGCCCTGTCCGCCACGACCCCCGACACCATCGAGGCGGCGATCACCGCCGCCCGCCGGCACGGCACGGTCATCTCGTACGACCTGAACTACCGGCCCAGCCTGTGGAAGACCATCGGCGGGCAGGCGCGGGCGCGGGAGGTCAACCGGCGGCTCGCCCGCTACGTCGACGTGATGATCGGTAACGAGGAGGACTTCACCGCGTCGCTGGGCTTCGAGGTGCCCGACACCGACGCGTCGCTGTCCCACCTCGAGGTGGCCAACTTCGAGCGGATGATCGAGGCGGTCACGAAGGAGTACGACAACTTCGCGGTCGTAGCCACCACCCTGCGTACGGTCCGCAGCGCCACGGTCAACGACTGGGGCGCGATCGCGTGGTCGGCCGAGAGCGGGTTCGTCGAGGCGACCCACCGGGCCGGCCTGGAGATCCTCGACCGGGTCGGCGGCGGCGACAGCTTCGCCTCCGGCTTGATCTACGGGCTGCTGAAGACGGGCGACCTGGCCACGGCGGTGGAGTACGGCGCGGCGCACGGAGCCCTGGCCATGACCACCCCCGGCGACACCTCCATGGCGAGCCTGAAGGAGGTCGAGTCCCTCGTCCGCGGCGGGGGCGCTCGCGTCCAGCGGTAGCGGCCGGAACGACCCGCCGGCGGGTCCGGCGAAAGCAGCTGGCCCGGTCCCTGTCGAGGGACCGGGCCAGCGCTGCTTCCTTCTGTATGGACCGGCCACGCCGATCCCTCCTCATGATCGAGTTGCGCGCGAAGCATGGGCGGTGCGTCGACGCCCGGTGACCGCGGCGCCGACGCCACCGTCACTTACTCGTACGCTTCGAGCTCCATGATCCTGCTGTACCCGTGGTCGTTGGAGTCGTGGACGACTATCCGCAGGGCGCTCGCCGTCGTTGCCGGGAAGGTCGACTCGACGACGCCCGCCGCGTTGCCCCGCACTTCCGCCGCCGTCTGCCAGGCACCATCGACCTGCAGCTGAACGTCGTAGTCGCGCAGTCCCCAGTTGGCCGCCGGGTACTGCCGACTGTCCAGCGTGAAGACCTTCACCCGTCCGAGCCGCACCGGGTGCTCCCAGGTGGCGGTGAGTGAATCGGGGAACGCGCCGGCCGTGCCGTCGTTCCAGCCGCCCGCACCGTTGTTCCACTGCTCGGAGTCGGTGTTCCCGTTGTTCGCCAGCGACGGCGAGGAATTCGCGTGGGTGCTCGACGCGGACATCGTGGCCGCGCGCACCCAGTTGTCGGTCGCCAGCAGGGCCACCGTCAGGGACTCGCCGCCCACCTCGAAGGTCAGCGTGCCGTCCGGCGTGCCGCGATCCCGCACGACCGTCACCGGAACCTCGAGCGAACCGCCGGCAGGCACGGTCGCCTGCTCGGACGCGATCGTCACCCGATAGCCCAGGCCAGCGCTCACCGTCGGCCGTACGACCGAGTCGGCGTCGGTGGTGTTCTGCATGGTGAACACCACCCGGGCCGGCTCCTCAGGCAGCGTGAGCACCTCGTGCGCGGAGGCACCCGCCACCACGACCGGGGGCAGGACCGACGCGGGATCCACCATGGCGAGCGCGTTCAGGTGCCAGTACTCGCCGGGGATGCCGGACAGGCGAAGGTCCACCGTCCTGCCGGACGGCCCGCCGTCGAGTGTGAAGCTCAGCCACTCGAACTCGTTGCCCGCGAGCACCCGACTGCGGGCCAGCTCGACCCCGTCGACGCTGACGATGGTGGGCCGCGAGCCGACGACGTCGCCGACGAGGAGATACGTGGGGTACGAACCCGGTGGGACGGCGATGCGCAGGGTGCGGGCCGGGACATCGGCGCAGAAGTCGCGCCGTAGTGCGTCCAGGGCCGCTCCGCGGTCGCGCTGCTGCGGCGGGGTCCCCACCCATCCGAAGCCGCGTTGCGCGTCCCAGGCGGTCTCCGGGCTCAGCCGCGCGTATCCGGGCAGCAGTGGGCTGGACTTGGATCCGGCGTCGAGGGCGTGCACGCATCGCCGGCCGACCGGCGCCACGACCAGGGACGTGTTCGTACCCCCGAGGACGGGCCTACCACCCGCTTGCACGTCGGCGCTGACCGAGACGATCGCCCCGACCGTGGGGGGAATGACCGGCAGGTCGACCACCTCGAACTGCCGGGACTCGATCGCCGTGGTCGCCGCCTTGGCTGTCCAGCCGTCGGGGGTGTTCACCCGCGCCGTGACGTCGAGCGCGGTCGGCGACGCATTGCCGATCTCCATCGGAAGGCGATTCGGCCACCCGCCCAGGAGCAGCTCCGCGCCCGGATCGGCGAGCTTGACCTGCACCCACGAGCGGCGTTCGTCGAGCACCCGGCTCAGTCTGAAGAAGTAGGCGACGATGGTGTCCCGCCAGACCGTGGCGTGCGTGATCTGCGCGTCGAAACGCTCCGCGACCTCCGCGTGCCGCCGGCTGTCCACCCATGGTTCGGCGTCGTCCCAGGTACGGCGGTAACCCTCAGCTGTGGCGAGCCCCTCGAAGTGGCTGTCGTAGATGTGCTGGACCACCGTCTTGCCCGAGTGCAGCCGGTGGGTGTACGCGACGCGGTGCATGAACAGCAGCAACTCGTCGGGCACGGATTCCAGGGACTCGTAGATCTGCTTCCGCGGCTCGTGATAGAGGCCGGTGAACCCGGTGCCGGTCGCGACCGTCCGGTCAAACCCCACGGACGTGCTGTCGGCGATCTGCGCGCTCGCCGGTTCGGGGTCGTAGTGGTCGCCGTTGCCAGCCACGAGGTTCCCGACGCCCAGCGGCGACGTGTAGTCCTCGAACGTCGCCCACGACCCGAGCAGCATCGCGGTCAGCGGCTTGACCAACCGCGGCTGCGAGCCGAACGTCATCCGGACCCACTCGTCCGTGATCTGTTTCGCCGACAGGCTGGGATCCCAGGCGAGGCGCCCGTAGCCGTACGCGTTCGCGCCCGCGAGGTGGTGGCCGGTCCAGTTCCGGTCGTCGCCGAAGTTGGCGACGCCGGCCAGTCCGCCGTGGGCGGAGCCGAAGGCCGAGCCGTCCACGACGTGCGCCACCGTCGTGCCCGCCCCCTTGGCGTACGTGTCGAAGGCCAGGACCCTCTTCCACCAGGGGACGAGGTAGCACAGGTGGGTGGCGTGGCCGGTGTGCTCCTGGGTGACCTGCAGCTCGAGGGTCATGTTGGTGTGGGGCATGGCCCCGAAAAGCGGGTGCACGGGCTCGCGGACGTGGAAGTCGACCGGTCCGTACTTCGCCTGCACCACGGCGTTGTCTGCGAAGCGGCCGTCCAGGGGGCGGAAGGTGCGGTAGGCGTCGGTGGAGACGTCCCCATCGCTCAGGTCGTACACGAACGCCCGCCAGATGACGAGGCCGCCGTGCGGTGCGACCGCTTCGGCTATCACGTTGGCGCCGTCCGCGTGCGTGCGGCCGTACTCGGCCGGACCTGGCTGCCCCTCGGAGTTGGCCTTCACGAGGAACCCGCCGAAGTCCGGGATCTTCCCGTACACCTCCGCGGCCTTGTCGCGCCACCAAGCCTTAACGCGGGGGTCGAGTGGGTCGGCGGTCGGCAGCCGGTCGAGGACGATCGGGCTGGCGAAGTTGGCCGAGAGCATCAGCGTCACACCCCACGGCCGCAGCGCATCGGCCACGGCGGCCACCTCGTCCAGCATTTTCGCCGTCAGGAACTGCGGGTTCGCGTTGACGTTGTTGACCACCGTCCGGTTGATTCCCAGCGACGCCAGATACCGCGCATAGTCGCCGACCAGCGGTGACAGGCCGGGCACCGACCACTGGAAGATCGACCCGCCGGAATACCCGCGCTCGACGGTGTCGTTGGTGTTGTCCCAGTGGTTGAGCAGCCGCAACGGGTTCGCCGGCCGGTCCCGGACGTCCAGCCGCTCGACCGGCTGCTCGGTCTGCAGCAGCCGCAGCAGGTGGAAGGCGCCGTAGAGCACGCCGCGATCTCCCGTGCTCGCCACCACCACGATGTCCTTGCCGCCGTCGCCGCGCACCCGACGCAGCACGAAGCCCTCCGGACCGAGCTCGTCCAGTTCGCCGGCGGGCAGCAGATCGCGCACCAGGGCCGAGCTGCTCGGGGTGCCCAGCACCACAGCACCCTGCTCGGACGGCTGGGCCGCAGTCGGGACGTTGCGGTTCAACAGCCCGCTGAGGCCCCGCGTCAGCTCAGCCGCCGCGGAGTGCAGCACCGGCGATTCGCCTTGGCGTACGACGTGCGTGAACGCCAGGGTGTATTCCGTACGTCGGCCCGGGTTTCCCACCGGCCGATACCGCAACCACAGGTCGTACCCGTCCTCGGCCGGATCGAGCTGGGGCAACTGCGCTGGCTGGGCTTGCGCCGCCAGCGCCTGCGCGGGCAGCAGCCATGCGCCGGCCACGACTCCGGCGCCTGCTGTCAACAGCTGTCGCCTGGTCAGTCCCGACATCGTCTCTCCTCGTCTCTGTTTTTCCTCAATGCCGTGGTCCCGGTCGCTGGCGCGGCCGGATGCGATGGGCACGCGTCGGGTCGGCGGCCGGTCGTCCGCGTCACTCGGCCCGTTGCAGGACGAGCGCCACCAGACGCCAGTAGCCGTCCCGCTGGGAGCCGACCAGTTCCAGGTCGGCGGTCCGGCCGTCCGCGCCGCCGTCCAGCGAGAACCTGAACCAGCGGAACTGCCCCTGCGGGATGATCTCCGGGCCGGAGGAGCCGAGGTCCTGCGAGTTCTCGCGGATCGTCGTCGTTCCCGAGGGCGCGAACGCGTCGCCCGTCAGCACGTGCATGTGGTGTACGCCGGGCGGCACGGCGACCCGTAGCACGTACGGTGCGTCCCGTCCGAGCGTGAGGTCGCGCCGGAGATCGTCGAGGAGATTGCGGTCGCGGAAGTCCGGCGTCCGGCCGACCCAGCCGTACCCATGGGCCGGATCCCAGGCGTCCTCGGGGGCCAGTCGCTTGTACGTGGCCAGCACAGGGCTCGCCGAACCGCCGGCGTCCAGCGCGAGCGCCACCTCGTCGCCGGGTGGCACCGCGACCACGGACAGGGACCGCTCGCCGTCTCCTACCTCTGCCTCGGCAGTCACCCGGACGCGAACGGTCGCGATCGTGGGGACCATTGACGGCGTGACCTTGACCCGCACAACTTCCTCCCGGCCGGCGGGCAGCACGTGGGACACGGGTTCGCTCACCCAGCCATCCGGCACGTCGATCTCGATCGAGACCGGGACGAGCTCGTTGCCGGTGTTGGCCACCGATACGGCGACCTCTGCCGGAAGGCCACCCAGCCAGGCGAACTCGGCCTCGACGTCGGTCAGCACGGCCGGGGGCAGGACCGAGTTGGGATCGACGATGACGAGCGCGCACAGATGCCAGAACTGGTCGGGAACGCTGTCGAACGTCAGGTCCACAGTGCGACCGCTGGCGCCGCTGTCGAGCGAGAACCGGACCCAGGCGAATGACCCGCCGGGGAGGTACGGGCTCTCGGCCACCCGCTGTCCGTCAGCGGCGATGAAGGTCGGGTAGGAGTCGGGCCCGCCGTCCCCGACGAGCACCGCGACGTCGTGCCGCCCGGCTGGGATCGCGATCCTGAGCGTACGGGCCGGGTAGTCGCCGCAGAAGTCGCGTCGCAGCGCATCCCACCCTGTTCCCCGGTCGCGATCCTGCGGAGCGCCCCCAACCCAGCCGAACCCACGCTTCGGATCCCAGGCGGTTGCCGGCGTCAGCCGCTGGTAGTCGCGGACAAGCGGGCTGCTGGACGAGCCGGCATCGAGCGCGAGCAGGCACCGCCTGCCCGCCGGCGTCACCACGAACTGCTTGCCCGTGGTGCCGAGCGTCTCCAGCGCGGTGGGCTCGACGGCGAGGTCCAGGGTCACCATGTCCGCAGTGAGGGGCGGCTGCACCGCCAACTTCAGCGTCGCGAACTCGGTGGACGGGATGGAACGTTCGCCGGGCGACGCATTCCAGTGGTCGTCGGGGACCGCAACGGTGGAGCGGACGGTGAGGTCCTCGCCGGTCGCGTTGCCGATCTCGACGGGCAATCGGTTGGGCCAGCCACCGAAGAGCACGGCCGACGCTCCGCTGAGGTCCGCCTGCAGCCAGCCACGGCGCTCGTCGAGGATCCTGCTGTAGCTGAAGAAGAACGCCGCCACGGTGTCGCGCCAGAGCCGCGCATGTGCCATCTGGTCGTCGAACGTCTTCCGTACGTCGGCGTGTCGCTGCGGGTCGACGTACGGGCCCATCCGCAGCCAGGTCTCCCGCTGCTTCAGGGCATGGCGGAAACCGTCGAAGTGGCTGTCGTAGATGTGCTGAATCACGGTCTTGCCGGACTGCAGCCGGTGCGTGTACGGCACCTTGTGCATGAAGAGCAGGAGTTCGTCCGGGACGGAGGCCAGCGACTCGTAGGTGTCGGCCCAGTACTTGTGATAGAGGGCGGTGTACCCGGTGCCGGTCGCCGCCGTCCGGTCGAAGCCGGTGCCGGTCGCGTCGGTGTAGTGGGACAGGTTGAGCGTCGATCGGGGGTCCGGATCGAAGTGCGCGCCCAGCGGGTAGGTGAGATAACCCATGCCGAGCGGCGAGGTGTAGTTCTCGTACGTGCGCCTCGATCCGATCAGCACGTTGGTGAGAGCCGCGACCAGGACGTCGTTGTTCCCGAAGGTCATCCGCACCCACTCCCGCGCGATCTCCTTCGCGTCGAGCCTCGGGTTCCAGGCGAGTCGGGCGTAGCCGTGGGTATTGGCGGCCCCCAGTTGGTAGCCGGTCCAGTCCCGGTCGTCACCGAAGTTCACCACCCCCGCGAAGCCGACATTCGTCTGGCCGTACGCACTGCCGTCGACGATCCGGGCCACGGTGGTGCCCTCGCCCTGCATGTGCGTGTCGAAGTCGAGCACCTCCTTCCACTGCGGCACGAGGTAGCACAGGTGGGTGGCGTGACCCGTGTATTCCTGGGTGATCTGCAGCTCGATCATCTGGTTCGTGTTCGGCATCGCCCCGAAGAGCGGATTCACCGGCTCGCGGACCTGGAAGTCGATCGGGCCGTTCTTGGTCTGGACCGCGACGTTGTCGGCGAAGTCGCCGTCCAGCGGAGCGAATACCCGGTGCTGGTACTCGGCCCAGTCGCGGAACCCCTCGTGGACGAACGACCGCCAGATGATGATGCCGTTGTGCGGCGCAACGAGGTCGGCGAGCATGTTGGCGCCGTCGGCGTGCGTGCGACCGTAGTCCAGCGGGCCGGGTTGACCTTCAGAGTTGGCCTTGACCAGGAACCCGCCGAAGTCGGGTATCGCGTCGTATATTTCGGCTACCTTGGCCCGCCACCATGCCTGCACCCGTGCGTCGAAGGGGTCGGCCGTCCTGATCGGGTCGGCGTCACCCGAGGTGAGGATGATGGGGCTCGCATAGTTGGCGGAGAGGTAGAAGGTGACGCCCCATTCGCGGAGGAGCCCGGCGAGAGCCGCCAGACCCGGGAGGCGGTTCGATGCCAGGAATTGGGCGTTGGCGTTGACGTTGTTGACCACCGTGCCGTTGATCCCGACCGAGGCGAGGGCTCTCGCGTAGTCGGTGTAGCGCGCATCCAGCGCCGGAAGTTCGTCCCATTTGAAGATCGAGCGGCCGGCGTAGCCGCGCTCCACCGACCGGTTCAGGTTGTCCCAGTGGTTGATCAGACGCAGCGGGCCCGCTGGCCGCTCGCGCACGTCCAACCGGCCGAGTGGTTCCTCCGTCTGAAGCAGCCGCAGGAGATGGAACGTTCCGTACAGGACGCCGCGTTCACCGGCACTGGCCACGACGGTCACCTCGATGCCGCGCAGGACGATGCGGCGCAGGACGTATCCCTCCGGGCCCAGATCGGTCAGCTCTTCGCCACGTACCGCGGAGCGGATTAGCGGAGAGCTGTCCGGCGTGCCCAACACCACGGCCCCCGACCGGGTCAATTCCTCCGACTCCGGCACGTCTCGGGCCAGTAGACCCGCCAGACCTCGAGCCAGCTCCGACGCGGCGGATCGCAGCACCGGCGTGTCGCCGTGGCGGACGATCTGAGTGAAGGCCTGCTCGTACTCGACTCGGCGTTCACGATGACCGACGGGCTGGTACCGCAGCCACAACCGATAGCCGTCCTCGAGTGGCAACTGGTCCTCGACGGGGCTGGCAAAGGCCGTCTGCGCCTCCGCGGCCATCAGGAAGGCACCCAGGATGCCTCCTCCGCCGGCCTTCAACAGTGACCGGCGCGATACGCCTGGCATGCGGTCCTCCTTCAGCAGGTGCTGGCACGGGAGAGGGAAGCTACTGCAACGGCTCTGAAACCGTTTGCGATGGCAAGCTGACCACACCAGACGCCTGGCAGACGGTCAATGCGTTGCACGGCTGAAACTTGTCTCAGCCGTCGGGTGCTGAGCGTGGTGGCATCAGCGTTCCGTCGCTGAACACCCTGCAGACCGGCCCTGTAGGGTTCCAAAATCCTGTCACGTGCGCTGATCTGGTCTTTTATGCGGCTCGTTCGTACTCGTTGATCAGCCCGCCGAGGATGGGCCGGCGTTTGGTCCGCTCGTGGGTTAGGTCGACGACAGGACGGTCGGATCGTGGGGGTCGCAGCTGCAGTGCTCGATGCGGACGTCGTCTGTTGTAGTGGTGGGCGTAGCGTTCGAGTGTTCGGCGTAGGGGCCGTTCACCGGCGACGAGCATGCGGTCTGTGACTTCGCGGCGGACGGTGCCGACGAACCTTTCCGCGTAGGCGTTGGCTCGCGGGTTCTGCGGTGGGATCTTGCACACAGTGATGCCGGAATCGGCCAGGACGGCGTCGAAGGCGGCGGTGAACTGGCCGGCCCGGTCACGGATCAGCGCCTTGAACTGGCTGGCCCGATCGCCGAGGTCCATGAGCAGGTTGCGGGCCTGCTGAACGGTCCACGGCCCGTCGGGGTTGGCGGTGATGCCGAGGATGTGTACGTACCAGTCGCCGACCTCCATCACGAAGAACACGTACAGGCGCTGGAGGGTGAGCGCGCAGTCCACATGGAAGAAGTCACACGCCAGCATCGTCGACGCCTGCGTGCGGAGGAACCGGCGGCAGGTGGTGTGGTCGCGGCGGACCGGCGCTGGCGGTATGCCCAGATGCTTGAGGATCCGGCGGATTGTGGAGGCGCCGATCCGGTGCCCGAGGCCGAGCAGTTCGCCTTGGATGCGCTGGTATCCCCAGCCTGGGTTGTCCCGGGCCATCTGCTCAACCAGGCCGGCCACGATTGGGTCGACGGGTGGGCGCCCGGCCCGGTTTGGGTAGGTCCAGTGGCGGGCGACCAGGCGTCGATGCCAGCGCATGACCGTAGCCGGGCTGACGAGCCGGTGTACCTTCAACGCCCTGGGTAGAAGTCTGATCAGGGCGGCGAGCACGGCTCGGTCCGTCCAGTCCAGTCGCGGCTTCGGGCTTTGCCGGCGCAGGATCGCGTTCTCGTTGCGTAAGACGAGGATCTCCACGTCCTTGGCCGCGCCGGTTCGGGCGAGGAGGGCCAGCCAGCCGGTGATACGACACAGCACAAGGTACAGCAGACGCAGCGACACAAGTGCCGATCATTCCCGACACCGCGGGCCACGACATTCGCCCAGTTCAGTGGCTGTGGCCCTGTGCGTGCCGAAAATCCCGTCCATACAGGTCAAGCGGCATGTCGGTACTCGTGGAGGATGCCGCTGAGTCGATCACGTCTGCGGATGTCGAGGTGGTCGAGTCGGTCCGGTTCGGTGATCGGTTGGGGGAGCGGGCGTAGGGGTGCCGCGGCGCGGAGCGCCCGGTGGGACCGGTGCTCGTTGTAGAAGGTCTCGTACTCGCGGAGCGCGTGCATCAGGTGGGCCTGGTTCACGATCAAGGTGCGGTCGAGGAGTTCGGCTCTGCACGAGCGCACCCAGCGCTCCATGATCGCGTTCATGCGAGGTACGCGGACACCGGTCTTCACGATGGCGATATCTTCGCCTTCGAAGACCGCGTCGAACGCGGCCGTGTACCTGCTGTCGCGGTCCCGGACCAGGTACCTCACCGTGGCGCCAGCGTCCTGGAGGTCCATGACCAGGTTGCGGGCCAGTTGCGCGGTCCAGGCCGCGGTGGGGTGGGCGGTGGCACCGAGAACACGGACGCGGCGGGTGGCGTGCTCGATGACAGCGAAGACGTACAGCCGTGCGCCGGTCAGGGTCCGTGTCAAGCCCCGGGTTTGATGGAGAGTTGGTTAGCTGGTTTTCAGGGGTCCGGTGACCGGGTGGGTCATCGTGTGTAGCGCCTCGTGCTCAGCCGGCGGGACGTGCCCGAGTTCGCCGTGCAGCCGG
>NZ_JAGPYL010000007.1:0-103645 GCF_018070095.1 Micromonospora sp. U56 | reverse complement strand
CGCCCTCGCGTACCTGCACGGAGAGCTGGCGCACCGCGGCGGCGTACTCGTCGAAGGTGGACACTCAGCGCTCCTCGTCCTCGGGCCGGTACCCGGGGCGGACGAACGGCACGATCAGCGCGGTCCGCTGCGCGTGCCGGTCCACCAGCAGCGCCCGGTCGGCCCGCGGGGTGTACGCCAGGTCGGTGACGCCGAGGTGCAGGCCCAGGTCGGCGCCGGGCACGTTGAGCGCCACCAGGCAGGCCACGTCGTCGCGGTTCTGCGAGCCGCCGAGGTCGTCGGCGAGCCGGCGCAGCCCGCGCCACCAGCCGAGCAGGTGCACCCCGTGGCCGGGGCCCTGGCGCAGCAGCGCCCGCAGGTCGTCATGGCCGGAGCGGAAGGTCTCCGGGTCGGTCCGGGCGAGGATCGCGCCGGCCGCGTCCACCCCGAAGACCACCAGGTACGTCCGGCCCCGCTGCCCCGGGTCGGCGGCCAGCTCGCCGATCCGCCCGCGTAGCTCGGCCGGGTCGACCACGGTGACCGGGTGCCCGGCCGCCTTGATCCCGGCGGCGGTCTCGTCGGCCAGCTCGTCGGCGGCCTCGACCAGCGGCGCGAGCACGAACTCCGCCTCGCCCGGGGCGTGCTGGCGGGCCAGGCTCAGCGCGGCGGCCCGCAGCACGTGCGCCCCGGTCGGCGCGGTGCCCACCACGGCCAGGTGCCGCCCGGGGGCGGCGTCCAGGGCGAACCGGGCGGGGCTGCCCGCCACGTCGACCGTGCGGCCGACCAGCGCCGACGGGCGGCGGGCGCCGGGCCGCAGCGCGGCGGCGGCCGGCTCGTCCTCCAGGTGCGCCGGCTCGTAGCCGCGGAAGACCGCCGGCGGCGGCCAGCCCTCCGGCCGGTCGTCCCAGAGTTCGTAGCGCAGGCGGGCGACCTGCCGGGCGTCGGCGTGCGCGTCGGGGAAGCGGACCAGCAGGTCGGCCCCGGGCGCGCCGGCGGCGGTGTTGACCACGGCGGTGCCGACCGTGCCGGCGGCGCCGGTCGCGGCGCGGGGACCGAGCACGGCCTCGCCGCCGGGCAGCGCCACCCGCAGCGCGAACTGCCCGAAGAGCGTCTCGGCGCGGCCGTAGAGGGCCTCGACGCCGGTGGTGCTCTGGCTGGCCAGCACCAGGTGCACGCCGTACGAGCGGCCCTTGCGGGCCAGCTCCTCCAGCAGGTCGACGGCCTCCCGGGCCAGCCGGTCGTTGCCGGCGAGCAGCACGTGGAACTCGTCCACCACGGTCACGATCCGGGGCACCGCCGCGTCCGCCGGCAGGTCGGTGAGCTTGGTGATCCCGTGCCGCTTGAACTCCTCGGCCCGGCGGCCCAGCTCCCGGCGCAGCTCGCGGAGCACGGCGAGGCCGTACTCGCGGTCGGACTCGACGCCGACGGTGCGGGCGTGCGGCAGGAACGACGGGTCCCGTTCGGTGGGCACGAACTCGGTGAAGCTGACGCCCTCCTTGAAGTCGAGCAGCCAGAGCTGGAGGTCGGCCGGGGAGTAGCGGGCGGCCAGTCCATACAGGACGTCGACGAGGAAGACGGTCTTGCCGGCGCCGGTGCGCCCGCCGACCAGCCAGTGCGGGGTGGCGTCGTCGAAGGCGAGGGTGACCGGCTCCCGCCCGGCCCGGCCCACCACCGTGCGCAGCCCGGCCCGCGCGGACTCCGTCCAGCGCCGCTCGGGCAGCAGGTCCGCGACGTGCAGCGCCGCGTCGCGCCGCACGGCTGCGGCCAGCCGCCCGGCGAGGGAGCGGACGGCCTCCTGCGGCGGGTCGCCGTCGAGCAGCACGGGTACGGCCAGCCCGGTGCCGTCGTCGCCGAACGGGTACCCGGGCGGGTCGCCGACCCAGGCGTACCGCTCGTCGAGCCGCAGCGTGGTGGTGGCGCCCAGCGGCGGGGCCGGCCCGGGCGGCGCCACCGGATGGCCGGCGAGCAGCACGCAGACCGCGGCGGCGGGCCCGGCGTGGGTGAGCGCGGCGAGCCGGGCCAGCTCGCGCGGGGCCGGCACCGAGGCGGCCACCACCAGCAGCAGCTCGTGGTCGTCGCGGTCGGCCTGCTGGGCGGCGCGGGCGTGCGCCTCGGCGGCGTCGAGCAGCGCGCCGATCTCGGCCTCGGTGGTGGCGGTCGCGCCGAGCACGCCGGCGTCGCGCAGCGGCCGCAGCGGCAGGAAGGTGGCGCCCAGCGCGGCCGGATCGATGCCGACCACCCGGACGGCGCCGGGTGGGGCGGTGGCCAGCAGCCGCAGCATCAGCACCCGCAGCAGCACCGCCACCCGGGGGTCGCGGGCGTCGGCGCTGATCGCCAGGTGCCGGCCGGCGCCCAGCGGCAGCAGCAGCGGGAACCGGCCGTCGGCGGTGGTGGCGTCGCCGACGCGCACCGGCGCGGGTTCGCCGGCCGGCCGGGTCGCCGGTGCGGTGGGGGCGGTCAGGCCGGCGGCGAGGCGGCCGAGCCGGGCGACGAGGTCGACGGTGCGTTCCGGCACGGGCTGCCCGGCCAGCCGGTCGAGCAGCGCCCGGGCCCGGGTCCACCGGTCACGGGCCCGCCGGTGGGCGGTGACCGCCTGGCCGTACGCCGACGCGAGCCTGCCCACCGTCTGCTCCCCCACCACGTCTGTCCGGTCGAGGGAACCCTAACGGAGCCGGGCCGGCGCCGCACCAGGCGTCGCGTCCGAGCCGTTGGTCCACTGTTCACCTGCCGGTCCGCCGCCGCGCCGCCCGGTGTTCCGCCGGTCCGGATTGCCTGCTGGCGGATGACACGGTGAAAGAACTGGAAGGTGACGACGTGACCTCCTCCCCCATCTCCCGCCGCAACCTGCTGCGCGGCGGCGCGGCCGGCGGCCTCGGCATCGTGGTGGCCGGCAGCCTGGAGGCGATCGCCGGACCGGCCGCCGCCCGGGCCGCCTGCCGCCCGGCCGTCGGCTACGGCGAGCTGGTGCCGGACCCGGCCGGCCTGCTGGCGCTGCCGCCCGGTTTCTCGTACACGATCGTGGCGCAGGCCGGCAGCACGCTGCTGGAGAGCGGCCACCCGACGCCCAGCGATCCCGACGCCAACGGCTGCTTCCGGTCCCCCACCGGGTCGGTGCTGGTGAACAACCACGAAATCGGCGGCAGCGAGCCCTACCCGGTGCCGGCGCTGCCCGGCCTCACCTACGACCCGGGCGCCCGGGGCGGCACCACCACCATCGAGGTGGACGCCGCGGGGCGGCGGCTGCGCGAGTACGTCAGCGTGGCCGGCACCCACAACAACTGCGCCGGCGGGATCACCCCGTGGGGCACCTGGCTGACCTGCGAGGAAACCGAGCAGCGGGCCGGTGGCAGGTACCTCAAGGACCACGGGTACGTCTTCGAGGTGGACCCGCACGACCGGGCGCAGAACCGCGACCCGGTGCCGCTGACGTTCCTCGGCCGCTACGCGCACGAGGCGGTGGCGGTCGACCCGTACACCCACTCGATCTTCCTCACCGAGGACGCCGGCGGGCCGAACGGCCTGTACTTCCGGTGGACGCCGCCGTCGGGCTTCCGGGGCGGCAAGGGTGCGCTGCGCGCCCTGGCCCTGCGCCCCGACGGCGGCACCGCCGGCGAGCTGCAGGCGATGAACTGCTTCCAGGACAGCCGGCACATCGCCGACCTGTCCGAGGCGACCACCCCGGGCACCCGCTACAAGGTGCGGTGGATGGACGTGCCGGACCGGGACGCGAAGACCGTCTCGGTGCGCAAGCAGTTCACCGACGAGCAGGTGACGCGCAGCCGCAAGCTGGAGGGCGCCTGGTGGGCCGACGGGGGCGCGTACTTCGTCGCCAGCTTCGCCCGGCATGCCGACGGCAGCGTCAACGAGCACGACGGCCAGGTCTGGTTCTACGACCCGCGCTCGGAGACGGTCACCCTGAAGACCATCTTCGGGGTCAACCCGGACCCGTCGGTCGAGGGCGGCTACGACGGCCCGGACAACATCACCGTCTCGCCCTACGGCGGGGTGATCCTGGCCGAGGACGGCGACGGGCTGTCCCACCTCGTCGGGGTGACCGCGCAGGGCAAGGCGTACCCGCTGGCCCGCAACGAGCTCAACGACAGCGAGTTCGCCGGCCCGACGTTCAGCGCGGACGGCACGGTGCTGTTCGCCAACATCCAGTCCCCCGGTTACGTCTTCGCGATCACCGGGCCGTGGGGGCGGCCGAGCAACGCCGATCCGGCCTGATCCCGGCGGCGGTTGCGGCCGGCGTCTCCGACCGGGACGCCGGCCGCCCGGCCCTCAGGCGGGACGGCACGCCGGATCGGGCGGGCCGTCGGCGGCGCCGCAGTGGTACACCTCCACCGGCTCCGCGGCCACGTCGGGCACCTCCGCCACCCGCAGCAGCGCGATCCGCTTCGCGACCGGCTCACCGGAGTCCGGGGCGTACCGGATGACCCCGGCGACGCCCGGGTAGCCGCCGGCGGCGTTCTGCCGCAGCACCTCGGCGTGCACGCCGGCCGGGTTGACCGCGCGGGGCTCCCAGCGCCGGTCGGTGTCGGCGTGCCGCAGCCGGGCGGCGAGACTCTCCAGGGCCCGCACCATCATCATCGACGCGTCGTAGGCGAGGCTGACCCGCTCCCCGACCGGCGGGCCGGCGTCGTCCCGGCAGCGCGGCGGCTCCAGCAGGTCGTCGGCGCGCACCCAGCTCAGGAAAGTGCCCCGGGCGTCGTCGCGGCGGGCCTGCGCGGCCCGCAGCGCGCCGCAGGTGGCCAGGGCGGCCTTCGACACGTACGTCACCGGCAGGTTGCCGGGTGCGCTGGCCCGCAGCCCGGCGTTGGCCATGTAGCGGTTGACCGAGTCGTCGGCGAGCAGGTGCCGGGGCGGGTTCGCGCCGCACTCCTTGAGCGCGCGCAGGAACCCGTCGAACTCCGACCAGCGGCCGGCGAAGACCAGCACGCCGGGGTAGCCGCACTCCTGGGTCAGCCGCCGCCCGGTACGCCACTCGTCCAGCCGGGTGAGCCGGTCGCCGAAGCGTTCCCGCAGGCCGTCGACGAGGGTGGAGACGTAGAGGTCGTCGGCGAGCGAGCTGCCCTCCCCGGTGGTGTGGTAGACGTGCGCCTCGGTCACCTTCAACACCTGCCGGGCGTACCCCTCCAGCATCCGGGCCTGGTCGGAGTTGGGCGCCGACATCTGCAGGTAGAGGCTGGAGTTCTGGTCCATCCGGTCGGCCGACAGGGTGGGCGCGAGCACCGGCAGGCCGACCCGGTTGAGTTCCCGCAGCGCGGCGGCGGTGCTGGTCCGGCTCTCCACCAGGCCGACCACGCCGAGCAGGGTCGGGTCGTCGCGGGCCAGACCCTCCAGCATGGTCACCGCCCGACCGGCGTGGCGCATCTGCCGGCCGCCGTTGGCGACGACGATGTGCAGCAGGGCGGCGCCGTCCGCGGCGGCGGACTCCTTGAGCAGGGCGTACTGGGCGGTCGCCATGCCCTCCAGTTCCTCCCGCTCGGAGACGTACGACTCCTCGTCCGCGCGGGTCCGGTTGCCGGTCAGCGAGCCAAGGTAGACCAGGGTCAGGTACGGGCGACGGTGCTCGCTGCGCCGCCAGACCTCCTCGGCGGCGCGGTTCTGCGCGAAGATCCGCCGCTGCACCGCCCGGAGCCGGTCCTGGCCGGGGTCGCTGTTGAACAGCTGCCCCGCGCTGTCGCTGTAGCCGACGCACTCACCGTCGACCATCTGCACCCGGACCTGCCCGGTCGGGGACGGGTGGCAGTCGGGTGCCCACCGCCGGTCGGCCCACGCCCCGGCGGCCAGCAGCAGCACCAGGACCACCGCCGCCGGCAGGAAACGCCGCGACCACCAGGGCGGGTCCGGCGCCACCAGCGCCCGCGGGGTGACCCCCGGTGGGGGTACGACGTCCCCGGCGGCCAACCGCAGGACGACCAGCCAGGCGGCGGCCCGGCGCAGTCGCCGGGTCTCCGGCAGCGCCTCGGCCCACTCCTCGTACGCCTCGTCGGCCTCGCGCAGCACGCGGGTGGCGGGCAGTTCCGGCGGCGGCTCGTCGGCGACCGCCACCACCAGCAGCGGGTCGTTGCGACCGGTCTCGTTGCGGACGTCGTTGAGCAGCCGGACCAGGGTGTGCCCGACGGTGCCCACGGCGACCCCGTCGAGCAGCAGCACCGGGTACGCGGTGCGGCGCCAGTCCCCCGGCCGCCAGAACCGCCGGCGGTACGCCTGCCGCAGGTCCTCCAGGAAGGCGTGCAGCAGCAGCTTGTCGACCTGGGCCGGCTGTTCGCCGTCCCGCCAGCCGGCGGTAAGCCGTTCGGCGAAGCCGAGGAAGGTCACCGACTGCCGGGGCGCGAGGTACTGCTGCCGCATGAACCACCGGTAGTGCCGGCCGACCAGCGGCACCCGCCCGGAGACGGCGATCCGGAACACCGCGCTGGGCACCGCGCGGCGCAGCAGCCAGAGCAGCACCTGCAGGGCGGTGCCGAAGCCCGACTCGCCGGTCACCGGAGGTTCCTCGGCGGAGCGCCGGCCCCGTCGGTCACGGAGCCGCCGCACCAGCGCGGCCCGGCCGCTGTCGGCGGCGTCGACGCCGTCGGCGAGGGTCTGGTGCATCAGCCAGTCGGCCAGCGGGTAGTGCCGGAACCGCAGCCGGGCGGTGCCGAACGCCTCCAGGGACAGTTGCCGGTGCAGCTCGCGCAGCACGGCGGGGATGTCGTCGGCGGTGGGCCGGGTGGCCGGGTCGAGCACGGCGTGCGGCACCCGGCGGCCGGTGCCCTGGCCGACGAAGCGGCGCAGCAGCCCCGCCACGTCACCGGCGCCGGCGGCGCGGACCAGCCAGAGCAGCGGCAGCCGCCGGTCGCCGCGCCGGGGCCGGCGCAGCAGCCGGGCCAGCAGGGTGAGCAGCTCCGGCCCCCCGGTGGGGAGCCGGTCCTGGGCGGGCCGGGGTCGCTGCCGGGTGGTCGGTTCTCGCATCGCGCACCTCCGCCGGGTCCGGGGCAGCCACGGACTCTCCATTGTCGGCGATGGATGCAACGGCGGCCGGCGGTCCGGTACGGGACCGCCGGCCGTCGGGGCGCGTCGGTCAGCCGAGCACCGCGTTCAGCGCCGGCAGGTAGCCGTACCGGTAGCCGGCGGCGTTCGGGTGGTAGGCCTCGATGACCCCGGAGACGTCCCGGATCCACGGGTCGGCGGCGCAGACCCCGTGACCGGCGAAGAAGGGACGGGTGTCGGCGAAGGTGGCGCCGGCCGCGCGGGCCCGGTCGGCGATGACCGTGGCGAGCAGGTCGGCGGCCTCGTTGAGGATGGTGCGCTTGTACGTGCTCATGGCCAGCAGACCGCAGTAGCTGGTCTCGAACAGCCGCGGGTAGCCGAGGACGACGAGCCGGGCGTTGGGGGCCCGGTTGCGGATGGCGGCGTAGGTGGCGTCGAGCCGGCCGGGCAGTGTCGAGGTCGCGAAGCTCTTGGACTCGTTGACGGCGTTCACGCAACTGGTGGTGCTGCCGAACCGGCAGCTGGTGATGACGTCGGCGAACCCGGCGTCGTTGCCGCCGATGGTGACGGTGACCAGCGTGGTGCTGGTGCTCAACGAGTTGACCTGGCTGTTGATCACGTCGGCGGTGACCGCGCCGCCGCAGGCCGGGAAGCGGAAGCTGGTCACCGCGTTGGCGGCGGCCCAGAGCGGGGCGTACGACTTCTCGCTGCGCAGGCAGGTGGAGAGGTCGTACGGGCCGGCGCCGACCCCGGAGGAGTAGGAGTCGCCGAGGGCGACGTAGTTGACGGTGGCCGCCTGGGCGGTGCCGGGGACGAGCACGACGCCGAGGACGGTGGCGAACAGGGCGACCAGCGCGGTGACGGCGCGGGCCAGGGCGCGGTGGGGCATCACGGACCTCCACGGAGCAGGGGTGGTGGGATCCTCGTGACCGCGCGCTGGCCAGGGGTGTGGGTCTTGTTACTAGTCGGTAATACTATCGAAACATTTAGATCAAGTGAACAGCTGACCTCGTCGCGCGGGGCGGACACGTTCACAAACGTCGATTAGGTTCGTCCTGCGAACACCCCGATGGAGGGAGTCCACCTCGTGCGACGTGTTTTCACGGCGGCCATCGCCGCCCTGACCGTCACCACCGCCGGCACCCTGGTGACCGGCACCCCCGGCCAGGCCGCCCTACCGGGTTGGGGCCGGCCGGTCCCGGTCGCCGCCGCACCGGCGCCCGGCAGCCCTGGCCTGGGCGACAGCTACTTCCCCGACTACGGCAACGGCGGGTACGACGTCAGCCACTACGACGTCCGCCTGCGCTACGAGCCGGCCACCGACCGGCTCACCGGCACCACCACCATCCTGGCGACGGCCACCCAGGACCTGTCCCGCTTCAACCTCGACTTCCTGCTCGACGTGGAGTCCGTCCGGGTCAACGGCTGGTCGGCCGCGTACACCCGCGAGGGCATGCACGAGCTGGTGGTCACCGCGCCGCGCGCCATCGTGAAGGGCCAACTGCTCACCGTCGTGGTCAGGTACTCCGGCGTGCCGTCGGAGACCCTGGTCGGCGGCTACACCGGTTGGACCCGGACCGACGACGGCGCGCTGGCGGTCAACGAGCCCGAGTCGGCCTGGTGGTGGTTCCCGGCCAACGACCACCCGCTGGACAAGGCCACCTTCGACGTCTCGGTGTCGGTGCCCACCGGGGTCGAGGTGATCAGCAACGGCGTGCAGCCCCGCCCGCCGCTGGCCGAGCCCGGCAACCGGATGCGGTGGGGCTGGCGCAGCACCAAGCCGGCCGCCACCTACCTGGCGTTCCTGGCGATCGGCCAGTACGACATCGTCACCGACAGCGCGCCGAACGGGCAGCCGGTGATCAACGCGTACAGCGCCACGCTGGGCGAGCGCGGGCCGGCCGCGCGGGCCAGCATCGAGCGGACCGCCGAGATCGTCGACTGGGCGAGCGGCATCTTCGGGCCGTACCCGTTCGAGGCCCAGGGCGGCGTCGCCGGGCCGATCGACGGCATCGGCTTCGCGCTGGAGACCCAGACCCGCCCGGTGTACGGGCCGGGCTTTTGGCGCCGCGGCGCGAACACCTACGTGGTGGTGCACGAGAACGCCCACCAGTGGTTCGGCGACTCGGTGTCCGTCGCGCAGTGGCGGGACATCTGGCTCAACGAGGGCTTCGCCTCGTACGCCGAGTGGCTCTGGTCGGAGGAGCAGGGCGAGGGCACCGCGCAGGAGCTCTTCGACTTCACCTACGCCGCCTATCCGGAGGACTCCGGGTTCTGGCAGGTGCGGCCGGGTGACCCGGGCGCCGACCGGGTCTTCGACAACGCGGTCTACGACCGGGGCGCGATGGCGCTGCACCAGCTCCGGCTGGCCGTCGGCGACGAGGCGTTCTTCGAGATCCTGCCGGCCTGGACCGCCGAGCACCGGTACGGCAACGGCACGGTGGCGCAGTTCCAGGCCCTCGCGGAGCGGATCTCCGGACTGGACCTGGACGAGCTCTTCACCACCTGGCTGTTCACCGCCGGCCGTCCGGAACTGGCCACGGCCGCCCGCGCGACGGCTGCGGCCGCCCCGGCGCAGCCGAAGTCATGGACGAAGATCCGCGAGGCGCACCAGCTCCTGCAGCGCTGACCCCCAGCCCGGCCGAGTGCCCGCTCCCCTTCCGGGGGCCGGGCACCCGGCCGGTTCGCCGTTTCGGCGGCAACGCCATCCGGGCGGGAACAGCTCGCCCGAACACGCCGGGGCGGGCATTGCTCGGCGCGGACGCCGGTCAGCGCGGACGCCGGTCAGCGCGGACGCCGGTCAGCGCGGACGCCGGTCAGCGCGGACGCCGGTCGGTGACGCCGGTCGGTGACGCTGGTCAACGCGACAACCACCTGGAGTGCGGACCGTCCGCGAGACGCTACCGACCTGATGACGTGGACGACTCACGCCGTCCGGCGCGGCGTCAGGCCGCCGGCGCCGACACCGGCGGCGCGGTCGGCGCGCCGGCGGCCTCGATCGCCCGGATGTGCCGGTAGGCGAACCAGAGCGGCGGGAAGGCGCCGACCGCGAAGGAGAGGTCGACCAGCGTCCAGAACCACGGGATGTCCCGGATCGGCCCGCAGATCAGCGCCAGCGGCACGATCCCGGCGCAGGCGATCATGCCGAGCTGTACCACCCAGACGTTGCGCACCGGATCCCGCAGCGGTCCCCAGAAGGCGACCGCCAGCACCAGGTGGGCGAAGGCGAGCCAGTCGGTGCCGTAGAGCATGAACGGGTAGCGGTCGCCGGTCTCCACCAGCCCGGTGTGCACCCGCTCGATCCAGCCGACCAGCGCCGGCAGATCGTCGGCGAGCGGGTCGAGCGCGCGCAGCAGCCAGCGCACCTCGATCTCCAGCGGGAACGCGGTCGCTCCACTGAGGAAGAGACCCACCAGCACGATCCACAGCCACCGGCGGATCCGCCGCAGCCGCTCCTCGGTATCCATGGCCGGAGCGTAACGACGATCTTCGTGCCGCCCGGTCCCGTGGGCGCCTGATCCACCGGCGAACCTCATGACCTGGCTCACCGGTAGCCGGTCCCGGCCACGCCCGGTGACTCCACCAGGAACGGCCACGCGGCCACCGGAGGAATCCGCGTCGCCACTGTGAATCGGCTACGACAGGTCCGTAGCGTCCCGACACCGCTCGGGGTCGCACCGGGTGAGGTCCAGGCGCAGCCGGGTCGGCGGGTCCGCCCGAGGCAGGTGTGCAGCCGACACCGACAGCCCTTCCGCCCGCGCCCTACCCCGGCGTCGAGCCACCTCAGGGCAGGCAGTCGGGCGGGGGCACGTCGACCAGGCCCGCGCCGCCGGCCATTCGGGGGCGACGGCGGGACCGGGCCGGCGCCCCGCCGGCGCAGTCGGCTGCGGCCCGGACCAGTCGGCTGGACGGCAGCCGCCCCACCCCCGGCCGGCGCACCGCCGCCGGGTACCAGCCGGGCGGCGGGCTCCCCGCCGGGCGGGGCGTCGTGGCCGGGCGGGCGGTCGCCACGGGCCGGGTCGCGGGCCGGGTGACGGGCCGGACGACGCGGGTGGCGATGGCGGCGACCCGGCGGGCCGGGCGGCGCACCACGGGCGCGGCCAGCACCAGGGTGACCCGGCGACGCAGCCGGTGGTCGCGCAGCCCGTCGAGGGCGACGCCCGCGGCGGCCGCGGCGACGGCGGTCACCGCGGCGGCCAGCACCAGGGTCTGCCGGGGGCCGGCGTGCTCGGAGAGCCAACCGAGCAGGGGCGCGCCGACCGCCGCGGAGACCGAGCCGGTGACCGCCAGGGCGGCCAGCACCCGACCGCGCATGGCGTAGTCGGTGTCGAGCTGGGCGCGGGCGCCGACCGTGGTGTCGATGACCACCGCCGCCGCGGCCACCGGGAGGATCACCGCGGCGAAGCTGACCGTGCCGGGAGCCAGCCCGGCGGCGATCTGCAACACGCTGGCCAGCAGGCCGGCGCAGATCAGCAGCCCGTAGCCCAGCTCGCGGCGGCGGGCCGCCACCAGCGCGCCCAGCACCGTGCCGACCGCGAAGACGGTGGAGAGCACGCCGTAGCCCGACGCCCCGGCGGCCAGCGGGCCGTCACTCATCGCCGCCATGGTCACCTGGTAGTTGCGGCCCAGGCTGCCCAGCACGAACGACAGCGCCAACGCGACCAGCACCACCGGCTGGCGCAGCAGGTAGCGGAAGCCGGCCCGGATGCCGCCGTCCGCCGGCACCGCATCGGCCGCCGCCGGCTCGCCGGTGTGCCGCTCCCCCTCGCGTACGGCGAACAGGGCGCCGACCACCGCGACGAAGCTGGCCGCGTTGACGGCGAAGAGCAGCGCGGGGCCGACGGCGGCGACCACGACGGCGCCGGCGCTCATGCCGAGGATGCGGCCGGCGGAGTTGGTCAGCGAGCCGAGCGCGAGGGCGTTGCCGAGGTCCGCCCGGTCGACCAGCGTCGAGGACCAGCGCCCCGACACCGGCCCCTCGATCGCCGACACCGCCCCGGTCACCAGCGCGATCGCGTAGATCGCCGGGAGGCCGCCGACGCCGGTGACGGCGACCACCGCCAGTCCCGCGGCGAGCAGAGCGTGAACCGCCTGGGCGCCGATCAGCACCGGCTTCGCCCGCAGCCGGTCGGCCAGCGCCCCGCCCCAGACGCTGAGCAGCAGCGTCGGCAGGGCCTGGAGCAGGACGGCCAGGCCCATCGAGGTCGCCGAGCGGGTCTCCTCGAGCACGTACCAGTTGACGCCGAGCACCTGCATCCAGGTCCCGATCACCGATACGAAGCCGGCACCGGCCCAGATCCGGTAGTTGCGGTGACGCAGTGCGGCGAACGTGCTTCCGAGGGCCACGAGGGCCTCCCCGTCCAGACGACGACATGACGAAGCCGAACCCACGGCGGGTTCGGCAGCGGCCAAGTCTGCCGCGCGCTAAACCGATTTGCGGCTTTCGTGAGCGGACTCACCGGGTCGACGGCGCCGGCGTGGGGCAGGCCCCGCCAGCCCGGCAGGCCCCGGGACGGACCGGACGCCGACGACAGACACCCCGGTCGGGACCGGCACGTCCGGACCGGGGTGTCGGTGCGGCGGGGGTCGCCGCCGGGGTCGTCAGCGGGCGGCGAGCGGCTGCCGCGCCGGGTCCACCGGGGCCGGCAGCTCGCCGACCCCACCCAGGTACGCGTGGATCGCCGCGGCGGCGGCCCGCCCCTCGGCGATGGCCCAGACGATCAGCGAGGCGCCCCGGTGCATGTCACCGGCGACGAAGACACCGTCGGCGTCGGTCTGCCAGTCCGGCCGGGCGTCGACCGCGCCCCGGGCGTTGCGGCGCACCCCGAACTGCTCCAGCAGCGGCTGCTGCTCGGTGCCCTCGAAGCCGATGGCGAGCAGCACCAGGTCGGCGGGGAGTTCGCGCTCGGAGCCGGGCAGCGGGGTGACGATCCGCCGGCCGTCCCGCTTCTCGACGCTGACCTCGGCGATCCGTACGCCCTTGACCTGGCCGGTGCCGTCGTCGACGAACTCCTGCACCGCGACGGCGAAGACCCGCTCGCCGCCCTCCTCGTGCGCCGGGTAGTTGCGCAGCACCCACGGCCAGGTCGGCCACGGGTCCCGGGCGGCGTCCCGGGTCTGCGGGGGCTCCGGGTAGAGGTCGAGCTGGTGCACCCCGGCGGCGCCCTGCCGGTGGGCCACCCCGAGGCAGTCCGCGGCGGTGTCCCCACCGCCGATGATCACGACGTGCTTGCCGGCGGCGTCGATCGGGGTGCCGTCGGGCAGCACCGCGAGGGCCGGACGCCCGTCGCCGGCCGCCGCGACGCCGGGCCGGCCGGCAGCCGCCTCGGCGACCACGCGGTTGGCGGCGACCAGGTGCGTCATCGCCTGGTGTACGCCGCGCAACTGCCGCCCGGGGGTCTCCGGAGTGTCCCGGCCCTGGAGCGCGCCGCAGGCCAGCAGCACCGCGTCGTGCTCGGCGCGCAACTGCTCGGCGGTGACGTCCACGCCGACGTCCACCCCGGTGCGGAACTGGACGCCCTCGGCGGCGAGCTGGGCCAGCCGCCGGTCGATGTGCTGCTTCTCCAGCTTGAAGTCGGGGATGCCGTACCGGAGCAGGCCGCCGATCGCGTCGTCGCGCTCGTACACCGTCACGGCGTGACCGGCGCGGGCGAGCTGCTGGGCGGCGGCGAGGCCGGCGGGGCCGGAGCCGACCACGGCGACCGACCGGCCGGTCGGCGCCCGCACCGGGCGGGGCCGCAGCCCGCCCCGGGCCACCGCCGCGTCGGCGATCTCCACCTCGACCTGCTTGATGGTGACCGGCTGCCCGCCGCCGATGCCGAGCACGCAGGCGGCCTCGCAGGGCGCCGGGCAGAGCCGGCCGGTGAACTCCGGGAAGTTGTTGGTGGCGTGCAGCGACTCCACCGCGGCGTCCCAGTTGCCGGTGCGGACCAGGTCGTTCCAGTCCGGGATGCGGTTGCCCAGCGGGCAGCCGTCGTGGCAGAACGGAATGCCGCAGTCCATGCACCGGGTGGCCTGCTCGCGGATCAGCTCCTCGCCGGCCGGCGGGTAGACCTCGCGCCAGTCGCTGATCCGCACCGGCACCGGGCGGCGCGCCGGCAGCCGCCGGTCGTAGCGCAGGAAACCGTTCGGGTCAGGCACGAGCCACCTCCTGGGCCGCCGCCCGCGGGGCGGGCGGCACCGGCGCGGTCAGCGCAGACATGACCGCGTCGTCGACATCACGGCCGGCGGCTTCGGCGGCCCGCATGATCTCCATCACCCGGCGGTAGTCCCGGGGCACCACCGCGGTGAACTCCTCCACCGCCTCCGGCCAGCGCTTGAGCAGCTCCGCGCCGAGGACCGAATCGGTCTCCGCGACGTGCCGCTGCACCAGCTCGTGCAGCAGGTCGCGCTCGGAGTCGCGCAGCGACACCAGGTCGACCAGCTCGGCGTTGACCCGGTCGGTGTCCAGCCGGTGCACGTACGCGGTCCCGCCGGACATGCCGGCGGCGAAGTTGCGGCCCGTCTCGCCGAGCACCACCACCGTGCCGCCGGTCATGTACTCGCAGCCGTGGTCGCCGACGCCCTCGACGACGGCCACCGCGCCGGAGTTGCGCACCGCGAACCGCTCCCCCACCCGGCCGCGCAGGAACAGCTCGCCGCCGGTGGCCCCGTACAGGATGGTGTTGCCAGCGATGATCTGGTCCTCGGCCCGGGCGCCGGCGGCGGCGTCCGGGTCGGCGAACGGCGCGGCGGCGTCCGGGCGGACGACGATTCGCCCGCCGGAGAGTCCCTTGCCGACGTAGTCGTTGGCGTCGCCGTGCAGCCGCAGGGTGACCCCGCGCGGCAGGAACGCGCCGAAGGACTGCCCGGCGGTGCCGCGCAGCGCGAACTCGATCGTGTCGTCGGGCAGGCCGGCGCCGCCGAAGCGGCGGGTGACCTCGCCGCCGAGCATCGCGCCGACGCTGCGGTGCTCGTTGCGCACCGCCACCTCGACCCGGACCGGGCTGCCGTCGTGCAGCGCCGGCTGCGCGAGCGTGATCAGCTCGTTGTCCAGGGCCAGTTCCAGGCCGTGGTCCTGGGCCCGCACACCGCGCCGCGCGGCGTCCGCCGGCAGCTCCGGCAGGTGCAGTACGCGCCCCAGGTCCAGCCCGTGCGCCTTCCAGTGCTGCACCGCCGGGGCGACGTCGAGCAGCTCGGCGTGCCCGATCGCCTCGTCGATGCTGCGGAAGCCCAGCTCGGCGAGGTAGCCGCGGACCTCCTCGGCGAGGAAGAGGAAGAAGTTCTCCACGAATTCCGGCTTGCCGGTGAACCGCTCGCGCAGCACCGGGTTCTGGGTGGCGATGCCGACCGGACAGGTGTCCAGGTGGCAGACCCGCATCATCACGCAGCCCTCGACGATCAGCGGGGCGGTGGCGAAGCCGAACTCCTCGGCGCCGAGCAGCGCCGCGACCAGCACGTCCCGGCCGGTCTTGAGCTGGCCGTCGACCTGCACGGTGACCCGGTCGCGGAGCTTGTTGAGCAGCAGCGTCTGCTGCGCCTCGGCCAGGCCCAGCTCCCACGGGGTGCCGGCGTGCTTGAGCGAGTTCAGCGGGGACGCGCCGGTGCCGCCGTCGTGCCCGGAGATCAGGATGACGTCGGCCTTGAGCTTGGCGACGCCGGCCGCGACGGTGCCCACGCCGACCTCGCTGACCAGCTTGACGTGCACCCGGGCGGCCGGGTTGACGCACTTCAGGTCGTGCACCAGCTGGGCGAGGTCCTCGATGGAGTAGATGTCGTGGTGCGGCGGCGGGGAGATCAGGCCGACGCCCGGGGTGGCGTGCCGGGTACGGGCGATCCACGGCCAGACCTTGTTGCCGGGCAGCTGCCCGCCCTCGCCGGGCTTGGCGCCCTGCGCCATCTTGATCTGGAGATCGTCGGCGTTGACCAGGTATTCGCTGGTCACGCCGAAGCGACCGCTGGCGATCTGCTTGACCGCGGAGCGGCGGGCCGGGTCGTACAGCCGCTCGACGTCCTCGCCGCCCTCGCCGGTGTTGGACTTGCCACCGAGCCGGTTCATCGCGATCGCCAGGGTCTCGTGCGCCTCCGCCGAGATCGACCCGTACGACATGGCGCCGGTGGCGAACCGCTTGACGATCTCGGTGGCCGGCTCGACCTCGTCGATCGGCACCGCCGGGCGCACCCCGGTACGCAGGGTGAACAGCCCGCGCAGCGAGCCGGCCCGCGCGGCCAGCTCGTCGACCTTGGCGGTGTACTGCCGGAACACGTCGTACTGGCGGCTGCGGGTGGCGTGCTGGAGCAGGAAGACCGTCTCCGGGTTGAACAGGTGCAGCTCACCCTCGCGGCGCCACTGGTACTCGCCGCCGACCTCCAACCGGTCGGAGGTCTCCGCGCCCGGCGCCGGCCAGGCCAGCGCGTGCCGGGCGGCCACCTCGGCGTGGATCTCGTCCAGCCCGATGCCGCTGATGGTGCTGGGGGTGCCGCGGAAGTAGCGGTCCACCAGCCGGGTGTGCAGCCCGACCGCCTCGAAGACCTGCGCCCCGCAGTACGACGACACCGTCGAGATGCCCATCTTGGACATGATCTTCAGGACGCCCTTGCCGAGCGCCTTGACGTAGTTGCGGATCGCCTTGCCGGGGTCCACGCCGACCAGCGCGCCGGTGGAGATCATGTCCTCGACCGACTCGAAGGCCAGGTACGGGTTGACCGCCGCCGCGCCGTACCCGATCAGCACGGCCGCGTGGTGCACCTCGCGGCAGTCGCCGGACTCGACGATCAGCGCCACCTGGGTGCGGGTCTGCTCGCGGACCAGGTGCTGGTGCACCGCCGCGGTGAGCAGCAGCGACGGGATCGGCACCAGGTCGGCGTTGGAGTCCCGGTCGGACAGGACCAGGATCCGCACGCCGTCCTCGATCGCCTCCGAGACGTGCCGGCAGATCTCGGTCAGCCGCGCCTTGAGGCCGGCGCCGCCGTCCCGCACCCGGTAGAGCCCGGAGACCCGGACGGCCTTGAAGCCGGGCAGGTCGCCGTCCTCGTCGATCGAGAGGATCTTGGCCAGCTCGTCGTTGTCGATCACCGGATACGGCAGCACGATCTGCCGGCAGCTCGCCGGGCCCGGGTCGAGCAGGTTGCCCTCCGGGCCGATGGTCGACGACAGGCTGGTCACCAACTCCTCGCGGATGGCGTCCAGCGGCGGGTTGGTGACCTGGGCGAAGAGCTGGTGGAAGTAGTCGTAGAGCAGCCGCGGCCGGGTCGACAGCGGGGAGATCGGGGTGTCGGTGCCCATCGAGCCGAGCGGCTCCGCGCCGAGCCGGGCCATCGGCGCGAGCAGGATCTTCAGCTCCTCCTCGGTGTAGCCGAAGGTCTGCTGGCGGCGGCGTACCGAGTCGTGGGTGTAGACGATGTGCTCGCGCGGCGGCAGGTCGGTCAGGTCGATCAGCCCGGCGTGCAGCCACTCGGCGTACGGCCGGGCGGCGGCCAGCTCGGCCTTGATCTCGTCGTCCTGCACGATCCGCCCGTTGACGGTGTCGACCAGGAACATCCGGCCCGGCTGGAGCCGCCCCTTGGCGACCACGGTGGCCGGGTCGAGGTCGAGCACGCCCGCCTCGCTGCCGAGCACGACGAGGCCGTCGGAGGTCCGCCACCAGCGGCCCGGGCGCAGCCCGTTGCGATCCAGCACCGCGCCGACGATCTCGCCGTCGGTGAAGGCGACCGAGGCGGGCCCGTCCCAGGGCTCCATCAGGCTGGCGTGGAACCGGTAGAAGGCCCGCTTGTCCGCCCGCATGCCCGGGTCGTTCTCCCAGGCCTCCGGGATCATCATCAGCACCGCGTGCGGCAGGCTCCGCCCGGCCAGGTGCAGCAGTTCGAGGACCTCGTCGAAGTTCGCCGAGTCGGAGGCGCCCGGGGTGCAGACCGGGAAGATCCGCCGGATGTGGCCGGGGATCTCGGGGCTGCGCAGCAGCGCCTCCCGGGCCTGCATCCAGTTCCGGTTGCCGCGGATGGTGTTGATCTCACCGTTGTGCGCGATGAACCGGTACGGGTGGGCCAGCGGCCAGGACGGGAAGGTGTTGGTGGAGAACCGGGAGTGCACCAGCGCGATCGCGCTCTCGACCCGCTCGTCGGTCAGCTCCGGGAAGTACGCCGGCAGCTGGTCCGGGGTGAGCATGCCCTTCCAGGTCATCGTCCGGGAGGACAGCGACGGGAAGTACGCCGGCACGCCCCGCTCGGCGCTCTCCCGCTCGGCCTGCTTGCGCACGCAGAACGCCACCCGGTCCAGGTCGAGGCCGGTCAGCGGCGAGCCGGCCGGGCCGGCCGGGGTGTCGGTGAGCCGGTGCGCGGCCAGGAAGACCTGACGGATCCGGGGCATCGCCGCGAGCGCCGTCTCGCCCAGCCCGCTCGGGTCGACCGGCACGTCCCGCCAGCCGAGCAGGTCGGCCCCCTCCACCAGGGCGTACTTCTCCACCACCTGCCGGGCGCGGGCCTCCGCCGCGTCGTCGTCGGGGAGGAAGACCAGGCCGGTGGCGTACTGGCCGACCGGCGGCAGCGGGAAGTCGACCACCGCGCGCAGTAAGGCGTCCGGGACCTGGATCATGATCCCGGCGCCGTCACCGGTGTTGTGTTCCGCGCCCCGGGCGCCCCGATGGTCCAGGCGACAGAGCGCGCCGAGGCCGCCCGCCACCACCGCGTGGGAGCGCCGGCCGTGCAGGTCCGCGACGAAGGCCACGCCGCACGCGTCGTGCTCGTTGGCGGGGTCGTAGAGACCGGCCGGGGGCGGGGCCGACTGCGGGCTGTGAGGGTACGGAAAGGCCACCGGGCCTCCTGTCGTCACTCAGGTTGGATCATGGTCGGGACGACGTCGGCCCTTGGCGGTTTATTGAGTCTACGTTAGGGAGACCCGCGCAAGGCCAGTGCAGATTGATCACACCTTCCAGACTCTGGGACAGGTAGTCTCGCGCGGTGGATCCCCTGCGCAGCGAAATCCTCGCCCGGCTGGAACGCTTCTACGACGCGGTGCCCCGCGACGTCGCACGCGGGGAGGAGCACGGCGCGCTCGTGCTCTTCGTGCGGGAAGGGGTCGGCTGGCCGTTCTACGCCCGACCCCGCCTCGACGCCACCGCACCCCCGTCGCTGGCCGACGTGACCGCCGTCCGCGAGCGGCAGCGCGAGCTGGGCCTGCCCGAGGCCCTGGAGTGGGTGCACGAGACCACGCCCGACCTGCTGGCGGTGGCCCGGGCGGCGGGGCTGAGCGTGCTGGAGGCGCCGCTGATGGTGCTCGACCCGGCCGCCCTGCCCGACCCGGCGACGCTCACCGACGTACCGGTGCGGGTGCTGGACCCGGACGCGCCCGGCTTCGCCGCCGACGTGGCCGCCCGCCGCGCGGTCGCCGCGGTCGGTTTCGCCGCCGCCGGCACGGCCCGCGGCGAGGCAGGCCCGGCGGAGCGGGACGCCGCGATCACCGAACTCGACGTGGCGGCGCTGGACGAGGAGCGGACCCGCCTCGCCGACGGCCGCCGGCTGTCGGTGCTGGCCGGCACGTCCGAGGAGGGGGCGCTGGCCAGCGGGATGGCGATGCGGGTCGACGACGTGGCCGAGATCGCCGGGGTGGCCACCCTGCCGGCCGCCCGCCGCCGGGGCCTCGGCGCGGCGGTCACCGCCACCCTCGCCCACGAACTGCTGGCCGCCGGCACCGACCTGGTCTTCCTCTCCGCCGGCAGCGAGGAGATCGCCCGGGTCTACCTCCGGGTCGGCTTCCGCCGCGTCGGCACCGCCTGCATCGCCGAACCCACCGCCCTCATCTGACCACCGCGCCCGGCCGCCACGAGTTGATCATGAGGTTGGCGGCGCGACACGCCGAGGCGAGCCCGGCCAACCTCATGGTCAACGGGGGCGGGGGTCAGGGGGTTGGGGGGCGCCACTGGGCGGCCGACGAGGCGGCGCTGGAGAGCAGGCGGGGGCTTATCGTGCCGAGGGCGGCGTCGCGGGCGCGCAGGGCCAGCCGGCCCCGGGCCTGGAGGACCGCCGACATCCGGCGGGTCTGCCGGACCACCGTCGCCGCGCGCGGGCGGCGCAACCGGTCGTACGCCTGCACGGCGTCGGGCAGTCGGGATTCGCGCAGCAGCGAGGAGAGGGTGGCCGCGTCCTCGAAGGCGAGGCAGGCCCCCTGCCCCAGGTGCGGTGGCATCGCGTGCGCCGCATCGCCGAGCAGCACCACGCCACCGGAGCCGGCCGGGAAGCCGTACGCCCGGGGCAGCGGGCGCAGCTCGCGGACCTCCTGCTGCACCAGGTCGGCCGGTTCGGTGGCGTCCAGCAGCTCGCCGATCGGCGCGGGCCAGCCGGCGTACCAGCGCTTGAGCAGGGCGAGCTGGGTCTCCGGCGGCTCGGGCCGGGGCGCTCCGGCGGCGGTGGCGACCCAGTAGATGCCGCCCCGGCGGGAGGCGCCGGAGGAGCCACGCTCGCCCAGCGAGGCGGCCACGAAGCGGTAGCCCGCCCCCAGCACCTCCCCGCCGAGCGGCTGGTCGGCCGGCAGCCGGGGCGCCCGGTACCAGGGGATCACCGCGCGCCAGGCCGCGCAGCCGGAGCTGATCACCGCCGAGGCGGGGGCCAGCTGGCGGCGTACCGCGCTGTCGGTGCCGTCGGCCGCGACCACCAGATCGGCCTCGACCAGGTGCCCGGCGGTGCCCACCGCGGGCCGCTGGCCGGGGCGGACCCGGACGGTGTCCACGGCCACGCCGGTGCGCAGCTCCACCCGGTCGCCGAGCCCGGCGATCAGCGCGTCGTGCAGGTCCTCCCGGTGCACCACCACCGGCATCCGGTCAGCCGGCGTCGGGCGCGGCTGCACCAGCCAGTGCCCGTCCGGGCGGCGCACCCCGGCGTCGGGCAGCGGGGTGGCGATCGCGTCCAGGCCCGCGCCGAGGCCGAGCGCCTGCAGCGCGCGTACCCCGTTGGGCCAGAGCACCACGGCCGTGGCTTCCGGACGGACCCGGTCCGCCCGTTCCAGCAGGGTGACCTGCCAGCCGGAGCGGGCCAGCGTGCCGGCCACCGCCAGCCCGCCGAGGCCGGCGCCGACCACCACCGCGGTGCGCATCCCCGCCCCGCTCAGCTGTCCCGGTCAGCCGGCCGGGCGCCGGCAGCGCCCGCCCGGTCGTCCCGCTCCGGGACGTCGCCGTCGCCCACCGGCGCGGCCTCGTCGTCGGCGGGCGCGGCCTCGTCGTCGGCCGGGGTTTCGTCGTCGGTCGCCGTGGTCTCCTCGGCGGCGGGTTCGTCGGGGACCTCGCCGGTCTCCCGGTACGCCTGGAACTGCTCCTCGCTGACCGTCCGGTAGCCCTCCGGGGCAACCGCCCGGGGCCCGTTCTCGGTGCGGGAGAGGTCGACCTGGGAGACGTCCCCACCGGCCGGCGGCACCGGAGTGGCCGGCACGCCCACCGGGATCAGGTACTCGCGGGGACCGCGGACCCGGAGGAAGTAGATCAGCGCGCCGAGGAAGACCAGGGCGGCGGTCCAGACGTTGACGCGCACGCCGAGGATCTCGTTCGCCTCGTCGGTGCGCATCAGCTCGATCCAGAACCGACCGACGGTGTAGCCCATCACGTAGAGCGCGAAGGCCCGACCCCTGCCCAGCTTGAACCGGCGGTCGAGGGCGAACACCAGGGCGGCGACGCCGACGTTCCACAGCGCCTCGTAGAGGAACGTCGGGTGGTAGAGCCCGGGCTCCAGGACCGGCTGGCCGGCGGGGTCGCGCTGCGCCTGGCCCGGGTCGGCCGGGTCCATCTTGTGGATCTCCAGCCCCCAGGGCAGCGTGGTGCGGCCGCCGTAGAGCTCGTTGTTGAACCAGTTGCCCAACCGGCCGACCGCCTGGGCCAGCGGCAGGCCGGGAGCGAGCGCGTCGGCCACCACGGCGAACGGGATGCCGAGCTGCCGGGCGGCGATCCAGGCGCCGACCGCGCCGCCGGCCACCGCGCCCCAGATGCCCAAGCCACCCTCCCAGATGGCGAACGCCTTCAGCGGCTCGCCACCGGCGCCGAAGTACTTCTCCGGCGAGGTGATCACGTGGTAGATCCGGGCGCCGATGATGCCGGCCGGCACCGCCCAGACCGCGATGTCGAGCACCGCGCCCGGGGCCACGCCGCGCTGGCGCAGCCGGCGCTCGGTGACCCAGCAGGCCAGCACGATGCCGAGGATGATGCAGAGCGCGTAGGCCCGGATCGGCACCGGCCCGAGCTGCCAGACCGCGGTGGTCGGGCTCGGCAGGGCCGCCTGGGGGCTCAACGAGGCGAGGGTCACGGCTGCAAAGGCTACCGTTGCGGACCGCATCCGCGGCACCCCGGTCCGGCGCGGTTCGCGCGCCGGCTGACTTCGGGTTTGCCGGCCCGTACGCTCTTTGTCCATGAGCACGCTCACCTGGGCGGTCGCCGCGGTCCTGACCGACGAGGCCGGTCGGGTGCTGCTCTGCCGCGCGGGTGGGCCGTCCCGACGCTGGGGGCTGCCGGGCGGCCGGCCACGCCGCCCGGAGTGCCCGATCGGCGCGGTCACCGGAGAGATCCTGGCCGAGACCGGGTGGCGGGTCGAGGTGACCGACCTGGTGGGGATCTACCACCTCAGCGATGCCCCGTGCGGGCGGGCTGCGCCGGGGCCCGGGCCGCTGCCCGACGTGCTGGTGCACGTCTTCCGCGCCCGCCCGGCTCAGCGGCCGGCAGGCGACGCGCCGGCCGGCTGCGCGCTCGGCTGGCACCGGCCGGACCAGCTGCCCGAGGAGGTCACCCCGGTGACCCGCGCCGCCGTCGCGGACGCGTCGGCGGGACGCTCCGGGGTGCTGCGGGACCTGCGCCCGGCGGGGATGCCGGAGCCCGCTCCTCCGCCAGCAGCGGACGGGAGCGCCCTGCCGACACCTGGCGGTGGGACGGTGCCGCCCGGCCCGCGCGCCGCGCCGGTCCCGAGACCCCACACCTGAGCGTGGCGGCCCCGCGATGTCGCCGACGTGGCGGCTTCCGGGGGACGAGGATGCCGCCATATCGCCGAAACGGCGACTCGACGCGACCGATGTCGAGGCGGCCGGCGGGGCGAGGGGTCCGCCGGGTCAGCGGACGGGGTGGCGGACGCCCTCGGCGAGTTCGGCGCCGAGCGTGCGCAGCGCGGCCAGCCCGGCGGCCGGGTCCGGGGCGTCGAGCACGCAGCGGACCAGGGCGCTGCCCACGATCACGCCGTCGGCGTACCCGGCGACCGTGGCGGCCTGGGCGCCGGTGCCCACGCCGAGGCCGACGCCGACCGGCAGGTCGGTGACCTCGCGGAGCCGGGAGACCAGGACCGGCGCGGCCTCCGAGGTCTGCGCCCGGGCGCCGGTGACCCCCATGATCGCGGTGGCGTAGACGAAGCCCCGGCAGTGCTCGACGGTCATCTTCAGCCGGGCGTCGGTGGACGACGGCGAGACCAGGAACGTGCGGTCCAGGCCGTGGGCGTCCGAGGCGGCCAGCCACTCGCCGGCCTCGTCGGGGATCAGGTCCGGGGTGATCAGGCCGGTGCCGCCGGCGGCGGCGAGGTCGCGGGCGAACGCGTCGACGCCGTACTGCTCGATCGGGTTCCAGTAGGTCATGGTGACCACCGGGGCGCCGGTGGCGGCGACCGCCTCGACGATCCGCAGGGTGTCCGCGGTGCGGACCCCGCCGGCCAGGGCGATGTCGCTGGCCTTCTGGATCACCGGCCCGTCCATCACCGGGTCGGAGTAGGGGATCTCCACCTCGATGACGTCGACGCCCGCCTCGACCATGGCGGTCATCGCGGCGATGCTGCCCTCGACGGTCGGGAAGCCGGCCGGCATGCAGCCGACCAGCAGGGCCCGCCCGTCGGCGCGGGCCTTGTCGAAGGCCACCCCGATCCGACTCACGCTGTCACTCCTTGTCGAGGATGCCGAAGTACTCGCCGGCGGTGTGCACGTCCTTGTCACCCCGACCGGACAGGTTGACCACGATGACCGGCTCCCGGCCGAGTTCGGCGGTGAGCCGGGGAGCGATCCGCAGCGCGCCGGCCAGCGCGTGCGAGCTCTCGATCGCCGGGATGATCCCCTCGGTACGGCAGAGCAGCTCGAACGCGGCCATCGCCTCGGCGTCGGTCACCGGCTCGTACGTGGCCCGGCCGCTGTCGTGCAGCCAGGCGTGCTCCGGCCCGACGCCCGGGTAGTCCAGCCCGGCGGAGATCGAGTGCGACTCGATGGTCTGGCCGTCGGCGTCCTGGAGCACGTACGTGCGGGTGCCGTGCAGCACGCCCGAGGTGCCGCCGGTGATGCTGGCCGCGTGCCGGCCGGTCTCCACCCCGTCGCCGCCGGCCTCGAAGCCGTACAGCCGCACGTCGGTGTCGCCGACGAAGGCGTGGAAGATGCCCAGCGCGTTGGAGCCGCCGCCGACGCAGGCGGCGACCGCGTCCGGCAGCGCGCCGGTCAGGTCGAGGCACTGCTGGCGGGCCTCCTCGCCGATGCCCCGGACGAAGTCCCGGACCATCTCCGGGAACGGGTGCGGGCCGGCGGCGGTGCCGATCAGGTAGTGGGTGTCGTCGACGTTGGCCACCCAGTCCCGCATGGCCTCGTTCATCGCGTCCTTGAGGGTGCGCGAGCCGGTGGTGACCGGGACGACGGTGGCGCCGAGCATCCGCATCCGGGCCACGTTGAGCGCCTGCCGCTGGGTGTCGACCTCGCCCATGTAGACCACGCACTCGAGGTCGAACAGGGCGGCGGCGGTGGCGGTGGCCACGCCGTGCTGGCCGGCGCCGGTCTCGGCGATCACCCGCTTCTTGCCCATCCGCCTGGTGAGCAGCGCCTGGCCGAGCACGTTGCGCACCTTGTGCGCCCCGGTGTGGTTGAGGTCCTCCCGCTTGAGCAGCACCCGGGCGCCCACCTTCGCGGAGAACCGCTCGGCGGAGTAGAGCAGCGACGGGGTGCCGGCGTAGTCGCGCAGCAGGGCGTCGAACTCGGCGAGGAACGCGTCGTCGGTCATCGCCTTGCGGTACGCGGCGTCCAGCTCGTCCAGCGCCGCGACCAGCGCCTCCGGCACGAACCGGCCGCCGAAGCGACCGAAGTGACCGGCGGCGTCGGGAAGCTGACCGGCCGGGGCCGAGGCGTTGGCGCTCATCGCGGTGTGTCCTCTCGCTGCTGACGTCTCCCGGGGCGGGCTCAGCGCACCGGGCGGGGCGTGGCCGGGTGGTTGCCGGCGTTGACCAGCTCGGCGACCGCCTCGCGGGGGCTCTTCTGGGTGACCAGGCCCTCGCCCACCAGCACGGCGTCGGCGCCGGCCGAGGCGTACCGGATGAGGTCGTGCGGGCCACGCACGCCGGATTCGGCGATCTTGACGATGCTGCTGGGCAGGCCGGGCGCGATCCGCTCGAAGACCGACCGGTCGACCTCCAGGGTACGCAGGTCGCGGGCGTTGACCCCGATCACCTGCGCGCCGGCCTCCAGGGCGCGGTCGGCCTCCTCCTCGTCGTGCACCTCGACCAGGGCGGTCATGCCGAGCGACTCGATCCGCTCCAGCAGACCCATCAGCACGTTCTGTTCGAGGGCGGCGACGATCAGCAGCACCAGGTCGGCGCCGTGCGCGCGCGCCTCGTGCACCTGGTAGCTGGATACCACGAAGTCCTTGCGCAGGACCGGGACCCGGACGGCGGCCCGGACGGCGGCCAGGTCGTCCAGCGAACCGCCGAACCAGCGCCCCTCGGTCAGCACGCTGATCGCCCGCGCGCCGCCGGAGGCGTACTGCCCGGCCAGGTCGGCCGGGTCGGCGATCTCGGCCAGCCGGCCCTTGGACGGCGAGGAACGCTTGACCTCGGCGATCACGGCCACCCCGGGCCGGCGCAGGGCCGCGTACGCGTCCAGCGGCGGCGGTGCGGCGGCGGCCAGCTCGCGGATCCGCTCCAGCGGAACCTGCTCCTGCCGCCGCGCCACGTCCTCCCGGACGCCGGCCAGGATCTCGTCGAGCACGCTTCCGGACGCCGCCGAACCGGCCTCGTCCCCCTCCGCGTGCGCATGCTCAGCAGTCACCAACGGACTCCCCTCTCCGGGTGTCATGGGCCGATGCTAGGGGGCGCCAGGTGACGACGGGTGCCGGGGGTATGGCGCTCCTCACGAAATGGGCTGTGGCATGATGGCCGACTTCGGTGAACGCGATGTCACACAGCGCCACGATGCCCGTCGACCGGCCTGCACGCCCCGCTCCCGGTCGTCGCGCGCGCATCCACCGTGGCCCATGGACCATGAGAGCACGGCCGCCCGGTCCCCGCAGCACGGCGACGCCCGTCGATGCTGTGACGAAGGTCAAGGAAGAACGGCCCTACCCTGGTCGTTCGCTCCGACGGACAGTTGATTCGCCCGTCACCACGGTGAAACGTGAGCCGGGCAACGTGTCCACCGGGCAGACTCGATGACGCGCCTGCCGAGACGTCGGACTCCTCCTGCGGGGTGACCTCATGAGCACGACCGGGCCGAACTCCACCGCCCTCGGACTGACCACCCTTTCCCGCACCGTCGCCTCGCTGGCCGTCGGCGTGGTGCACACCCTGGAACGCGCCGTGGTCGGCGAGGGTCGGGTGCGTACCGCGCGCGGCAACGCCTGGGAGGCGGTCTGCGCCGACCGGGCCCGCGCCGACCAGCGGGCCGAGCTGGACCGCCTGGTGGCCGAGCTGGCCGCCGCCCGGGCCGCGGCCCGGGACCGCCGCGAGGTCCGCGAGCGCCAGCCGGTCAGCTGACCGTCGGGTCCTCGCCCCGGTCGAGGGCGTCCCACGCCTCGCGGGTGCCCCGCTCGGTGGCCGGGCGCCCGTCGGCCCCCGCCGGCGCCTCGGCGCCGGCGCGGCGCTCGTACCGGGCGCCCATCGCCGGCCAACGCTGACCGCGCGCCGCGGTGAGCGCGCCGCCGAGCGCCGCCAGCACCCCGCCGAGCAGGCAGAACGCCGGCCACTGCCGGCTCACCTCGCCGTCGAACGCGGCGACCAGCCCGTAGCCGCCGCCCGCCGCCACCGCCGCGCCGAGCAGGGCCAGCAGCCCGCCCAGCAGGCGCCGGACCCGGCCCCGGGTGGCCAGCACCGCGCCGCCCCCGGCCAGCCCGACCAGCGCCAACGCCGACAGCCACGGCAGCAGGTCGGCGCCCGTGCGCCCCTCCCGCGCCGACGGCAGCGATCCGCGCGGGGTCACCTCCACCGACCAGGTCCGGGTCGCCGCCCAGAAGGCGAGGCCCGCCCCGGCCAGGCAGAGCAGCACCGCGTACGTCAACTCGCGCCGGCCCGACGCGGCCGGCGTACCCGCCGCGGCCGGGATGTCCGGCGCGGCGGGGGTGTCCGGACTGCCCACCGGACCACTCGCCGGGCCGCTCATCGGGCGGGCCGGAGGGTTTCGGCGGCGGCGATGGCGGCGAGCACCGCGGCAGCCTTGTTCCGGGTCTCCTGGTCCTCGCCGGCGGGATCGGAATCGGCCACGACCCCGGCCCCGGCCTGCACGTACGCCCGCCCGTCGCGGATCAGCGCGGTGCGGATGGCGATGGCCATGTCCAGGTCGCCGCCGAAGCCGAAGTAGCCCACGGTGCCGCCGTAGATGCCGCGCCGGACCGGCTCCAGCTCCTCGATGATCTCCATGGCGCGCACCTTCGGGGCACCGGAGAGGGTGCCGGCCGGGAAGGTCGCGGCGAGCGCGTCGAAGGCCGTCCGGTCGTCGCGCAGCGTGCCGACCACGGTCGAGACGATGTGCATCACGTGGCTGTACCGCTCGATGGTGGCGAACTCCGGCACCTCCACCGTGCCCGGACGGCACACCCGGCCCAGGTCGTTGCGGCCCAGGTCGACCAGCATCACGTGCTCGGCCCGCTCCTTCGGGTCGGCGAGCAGCTCGGCGGCGAGCCGGGTGTCGGCGTCCGCGGTGGCGCCGCGCGGCCGGGTGCCGGCGATCGGGTGCAGCAGCGCCCGCCGCTGCCCGTCCGGACCGGCGTTGACCTTCAGGTGCGCCTCCGGCGACGAGCCGACGATGTCGAAGCCGTCGAAGCGCAGCAGGTACATGTACGGGCTGGGGTTGGTGGTGCGCAGCACCCGGTAGACGTCCAGCGGGTCGGCACGGGTGTCCCGCTCGAAGCGCTGGGCGAGCACGATCTGGAAGCACTCGCCGGCGCGGATCGCCTCCTTGGCCGCCTCGACCGCCTTCGGGTAGCCGCCGTCCGGGGTACGGCTGACCACCTCGCCGGCCGGCGGCCGGCCGACCGTGGAGATCATGGGCGGAATCGGTCGGGACAGCGCGGTGGTCATCGCGTCGAGCCGCCCGACCGCGTGGTGGTACGCCGCCGCGACCAGCGGCTCCCGGTCCGGCGCGTCCAGCGGCGGCAGCACCGCGTTGGCGACCAGGATCGCCGAGCCGTCGTAGTGGTCGAGCACCACCAGGTCGGTCGCGAGCATCATGCCCAGCTCCGGCACCCCGAGGTCGTCCTCGGTCAGCTCCGGCAGCCGCTCGAAGCGCCGGATCAGGTCGTAGCCCAGGTAGCCGACCATGCCGCCGGTCAGCGGCGGCATGTCGCTGGCCGGGTCCCAGACCGGGCCGGCCAGGGCCTCGACGGTCTCGCGCAGCACCTCGACCGGGTCGCCGGAGGCCGGCACGCCGGCGGGGGGCTGGCTGGTCCAGACCGCGACGCCGTCCCGCTCGACCAGGGTCGCGCCGCTGCGCACCCCGATGAACGAGTACCGCGACCAGGACATCCCGGCCGAGCCGACGCCCTGCTCGGCGGACTCCAGCAGGAAGGTGCCCGGGCCGCCGGCGAGCTTGCGGTAGACCCCGACCGGGGTCTCCGCGTCGGCCAGCAGCCGCCGGGTCACCGGCACCACCCGCCAGCGGGCGGCCAGTTCGGTGAAGCTGCCCAGGTCGGGGCTCAGGGTGCCGTCGGTCATCGCCGGGCCTGCCTCTCGTCCGCGCCGGCGCGGTCCGGCCGCGCCCCGCTGTCCGCGCTCACCGCTGGGTCTCCGCGCCGCTGACCGGCAGCTCGGTGAAGAAGCAGGTGCGGTGCCCGGTGTGACAGGCCGCCCCCACCTGGTCGACGCTGACCAGCAGCGCGTCACCGTCGCAGTCCAGCGCGACCGAGCGGACGTACTGGTGGTGCCCGGAGGTGGCTCCCTTGACCCAGTACTCCTGCCGGCTGCGCGACCAGTAGGTGGCCCGGCCGGTGGTCAGCGTGCGGTGCAGCGCCTCGTCGTCCATCCAGGCGACCATCAGCACCTCGCCGGTGTCGTGCTGGCGCACCACCGCGGCGACCAGGCCGTCGGGGGTGCGGCGCAGCCGGGCGGCGACGGCCGGATCGAGGCGCGACGGGCGCACCGCGCCGGCGTCGGCGTCGCTCGGGGAGGAGTCAGTCACGGGCACAGTGACCCATTGTCCCGCACGCGGTGCGGGGACCTGCGGGGCGTACCCGCCCCGGCGGGCGGCCCGGGCGAGCTGGGCGACGTAGCGGTCCAGCCGCCCGTCGGCGAGCGCCGCGGCCAGGTCCGGCCCGGCCACCTCCGCGACCCGGTCGGCGTACGGGCGGACCAGCGGGAGGACCCCGGCGACCAGGCGCGCCGCGGCGGCCCCGAGCTGGCCGGTGGAGGCGGGGCGCAGCCCGAGGCAGAGCAGCATGTCGTCGCGGTAGCCGGACGGGGCGACCGGCAGCGCGAGCGCGGCGGCGAGAGCGGCCCGCCGGGACACCACCCGGACGCTCGGGTTGGCCAGCCGCAGCACCGAGGGGCAGAGCCGGGCCAGGTCGGCGGCGGCCAGGCGTACTCCGAGGTGGTCCCCGGCGGCGCGGGCGCCGGCCACCTTGCCCAGCGTGGCGACCAGCTCCTCCAGCCGGGGCTCGTCGGCGGGCTGGCAGAGCACCGGCAGGTCGATCCGGGGCCGCCAGCCCTCCTCCGCCCAGAGCAGCCGGACCGGCGCGGTGACCGGCAGGCCGAACGCCCAGTCGGCCGGCTCGCCGAGCCGGTCCACCCAGGAGCGGACGTCCCGGGCGGCCACCGACACGTGCACCAGCCGGCCGTCCACCTCGACCAGGTACGCCTGCCGCGCGGCGTACGGGGTGCGGCCGGGGCCGGTGGACCGGCCGGTCGCCCCCGGGGCCGGCCGGGCGGGGCGGTCGTCGTCGGCGACGAGCACGTCGAGGTCGACGTCGCTGTGCGCGGTGGCGGCCCGGCGGGCGTGGCTGCCGCGCAGCAGGATCCCGACGACGGGGCGTTCAGCGCCCTCGCGCAGCCGGGTCGCCCAGTCGTCGAAGAAGGTGCCCGCCAACAACGGAGCGTGATCCACCGCGCCATCGTGCCGTGCGCCCCATCCGGCTGCAATGCCCGATGACGGACACGGTGTCCGATGACGGACACCCTGTCCGTTCAGGAGCTAGTGCCCCACGGTTCGCATGGATGCCTCGGGATACCTTTCGCCGGCCACCGCGCCGGCGGGAACCGCCGCGCCCAGCCGGTCCCGCTGCTGAGGGGTGAGCCGGACGTCGGCCGCCGCGGCGTTCTCCTCCAGGTAGCGGACCCGCTTGGTGCCGGGGATCGGCAGGATGTCCTCGCCCTGGGCCAGCAGCCAGGCGAGCGCGGCCTGGGCCGGGGTGCAGCCGATCTCCTCGGCCACCGCGCGCACCGCCGCGACCAGCCGCAGGTTGGCGTCGAGGTTGCCCTCGGCGAAGCGCGGCACGCCGGTCCGCCAGTCGTCGGCGGCGAGCTGGTCGCGACCGCTGATCGCCCCGGTCAGCAGCCCCCGCCCGACCGGCGAGTACGCCACCAGCGCCACCCCCAGCTCCCGGCAGGTGTCCAGCATCTCCCCCTCGACGTCCCGGGTGAACAGCGAGTACTCCATCTGGACCGCGGTGACCGGGTGCACCGCGTGCGCCGCCCGCAGCGTCGCCGGGCTGACCTCGCTGAGCCCGATCAGGCGGACCTTGCCGGCCTCGACCAGCTCGGCCAGCACGCCGACGGTCTCCTCGATCGGCGTGCGCGGTTCGCGCCGGTGCAGGTAGTACAGGTCGATGGTGTCGACCCCGAGCCGGCCCAGCGAGGCGTCGCAGGCCTCCCGGGCCCAGGCGGCGCTGCTGTCCACGTACGCGCCGGGGGTGCCGGTGCCGCCGAAGCCGTCGCCGCTGGTGCGGTTGCCGAACTTGGTGGCCAGGAAGACCTCGTCGCGGCGGGCCCGCACCACCGGGGCGAGCAGCCGCTCGTTCGCGCCGGCGCCGTACATGTCGGCGGTGTCCAGGTGGTTGACGCCCAGGTCCAGGGCCCGGTGCAGGGTACGGGTGGACTCGGCGTCGTCGCGGCCCCCGTACGCGAAGCTCATGCCCATGCAGCCCAGCCCGATGGCCGAGACCTCGGGGCCGGTGGCCCCCATCCGTCGGCGGATCATCGACCCTCCTCGGCCCGGCGGTAGAGGTCGATCTTGTAGTTGAGCACCGTCAGGTCCTCCTCCAGTTCAACCATCCGGGCCAGCACCCGGGCCCGGTGCGCCTCGAACAGCGCCCGCCGGGCGCCGAGCGTGCGGTCGCCCTGCCGGGCCAGTTCGGCGTACCGGCGCATGTCGCGCACCGGCATCCCGGTGCGGCGCAGCCGGGTGAGCAGGAGCAGCCAGTCCAGGTCGGACTCGGTGTAGCGGCGGCGCCCCGCCGAGTCCCGGCCGACCGGGGCGACCAGCCCCTCCTGCTCGTACCAGCGCAGCGTGTAGGTGGTCAGGCCGACCCGGGCCGCCGCCTCGCCCACGGAGAGGGCCGGTTCCTGCGTGCTGATGTCCACGCCACTCAGGCTTCCAGTTCGAGAGCACTCGAAGTCAACCGTTGCGCCGGTCCGGGTATCTCATCTAGCGTTGAGTTCAACAGCTGATGAGTTTTGGAGGTGGGCGGTGGAGGACGCAATCACGGTCCGCGACCTGGTCGTCGACCGGGGCCGGCGGAGGGTGCTGCACGGCATCGACTGCACCGTCCCCCGTGGCTCGGTGACCGGGCTGCTCGGGCCCAGCGGCAGCGGCAAGACCACCCTGATGCGGGCGGTGGTGGGGGTTCAGGTGATCGACTCGGGCACGGTCACCGTGCTGGGCCGGCCGGCCGGCTCGGCCGACCTGCGCCACCGGGTCGGCTACCTGACCCAGGCGCCCAGCGTCTACGCGGACCTGACAGTCCGGGAGAACGCCCGCTACTTCGCGGCGCTGCAGGGCCGGCACGCGGCCGACGCCGACCGGTCGGTCGCCGACGTCGGGCTGGCCGACGCGGCCACCCAGCTGGTCGGCACCCTCTCCGGGGGGCAGCGTAGCCGCGCCTCGCTGGCCTGCGCCCTGGTCGGCGACCCCGAGCTGGTCATCCTCGACGAGCCGACGGTCGGCCAGGACCCGGTGCTGCGGGCCGACCTGTGGGCCCGGTTCCACGAGATGGCGGCGGCCGGCACCACGCTGCTGGTCTCCAGCCACGTGATGGACGAGGCGGCCCGCTGCGACCGGCTGCTGCTGATCCGGGAGGGTCGGCTGGTCGCCGACGACACCCCCGACGCGATCCGGGAGCGCACCGGGGTCGACGACCTGGAGGAGGCGTTCCTCCGGTTGATCCGGTCGAGCGAGGCGGGCCAGCAGCCCGCGGGTAGGCAGGCGTGATGAACGCGCGGATTCTGGCCGTCACCACCGGGCGCATCCTGCGCCAGCTGCGGCACGACAAGCGCACGGTGGCGCTGCTGGCGGTGGTGCCGACGGTGCTGCTGACCCTGATCTACTACATGTACGCCGACCAGCCCGCCGCCCCCGGGCAGCCGTCGACCTTCGACCGGGTCGCCCTGATCATGCTGGGCTTCTTCCCGTTCATCGTGATGTTCCTGGTGACCAGCATCGCGATGCTGCGCGAGCGCACCACCGGCACGCTGGAACGGCTGCTCACCACGCCGCTGCACAAGCTCGACCTGCTCTTCGGCTACGGCATCGCGTTCGGGCTGGCCGGTGCGGTGCAGGCGACCATCGCCGCGGGCGTGGCGTACTGGCTGCTCGGGATGGAGACGGCCGGCAGCGCCGGGCTGGTCATCCTGGTCGCGGCGCTGAACGCCGTGCTGGCCGTGGCGCTCGGGCTGTTCTGCAGCGCCTTCGCCCGCACCGAGTTCCAGGCGGTCCAGTTCATGCCGGTCGTGGTCGCCCCGCAACTGCTGCTCTGCGGGCTCTTCGTGCCGCGCGGCCAGATGGCCGGCTGGCTCCAGGCGGTCAGCGACGCGCTCCCCCTGTCGTACGCGGTCGAGGCCCTGCAGGAGGTCGGCGCGCACGCCGAGCCGACCGGCACCATGTGGCGGGACGTGGCGATCGTCGCCGGTGCGGCGGTGGCGGCCCTGGTGCTCGCGGCGGCGACCCTGCGGCGGCGCAGCGGATGACGCCGCGCCGCACCGGCCGGCGCCCCGGCAACCCGGACACCCGGCAGGCCATCCTCGCGGCGGCCCGGACGACCTTCGCCGAGCGCGGCTTCGACGCGGCCTCGATCCGGGTCATCGCCGCCGCCGCGGGGGTCGATCCGGCCCTGGTGCACCACTACTTCGGCAGCAAGGAGGAGCTCTTCCGGGCCACCGTCGAGATCCCGCTGGACCCGGCGGAGCTGCTTCCCGTCGTGCTGGCCGGCGGGGTGGACGGCGTCGGCGAGCGGCTGGTCCGGACGTTCCTCGGGGTGTGGGACTCGCCGGCCGGCAAGGCGGCGGTGGCCCTGCTCCGCTCGGCGGTGAACAACGACTGGACGGCCCGGCTGCTGCGCGAGTTCCTGGTCACCCAGGTGCTGCGCCGGGTGCTCGACCACCTCGACATCCCGCCGGCGGAGCTGTCGCTGCGCGGCTCGCTGGTGGCCACCCAGATGATCGGCCTGGCCATGATGCGGTACGTCATCCGGCTGGAGCCGGTGGCCTCCGCCGACCCGGAGACCCTGGTCGCGGCGCTCGGCCCGACCGTGCAGCGCTACCTCACCGGCGACCTGGCCTGACCGGTCAGCGCCCCTCGGCCGCCGGCCGGGCGCCGGCCGCGCGCGGGCAGAGCATCGGGTGCAGCAGCCGGGACAGCTCCGCCGGGTCGGCCACCGAGTGCGGGAAGGCCAGCCGGGCCCGCCGCCGGTCGCTGGGTCCGCCGTACGCGACCACCAGGCCGTACCGGTCCAGCCGCACCACCCGGGGCCGGCCGCCGGCCAGGTCGAGGTGGCCGCGCAGGTAGGCGGTGACCTGCGCCTCGTGATGGTCGGTGAGGTCGGCCAGCAGCTCGGGCTCGATCGCGTGCAGCGGGTCCGGCTCGGCGGCGGCGTAGTCCCCGGGGTCGACGCGGCGCACGGAGTCGGCGCCCTCCAGGCGGGCCTCGACCACCTCGAACCGGTGCAGCCGGAACCGGGTGCCGACGTCGAGCAGGTCAGCGGTCGGGTCGACGGCCGCGAAGTCGGCCGCCCCGCGCCGGGCGTCCGCGCCCCGCAGCGGCGCCGCCCAGCCGGAGACCCAGGCCCGGCCGAGCGACGGCGCGCCGGGTGCCGGGGGCAGGTCCAGCACGTCGAGCACCACCGCGACGTCGTCGTCGGCCCCGGGGTCCAGCTCGGCGGCGAGGTCGCTGACCACCGGCACGAGCATCAGCACCCGTCCCTCCGGGTCGGTGGCGTGCCGGACGTGGTACGGGCCCGGGCGGTGCGCGAGGTGCACCAGACCGGGGAGCCGACCGGCGACCAGGGTGCGGACGATCTCGGCGGGGCTCGGTCCCATCGGGGCACCTCCTGCATAGGTTAGGCTTACCTAAGTAGCACCCTAGAACACCCGAGCGGAGACGTCCACGTGAACCACCCCCGCCCCAAGGCCCGCCTCTCCCGGGCCCTCGGCATCCCTCTTACCCGCAAGTGCGTCCAGTACCTCGAACGCCGCCCCTACCCGCCGGGCGTGCACGGCCGGGCCCGCCGGCGCACCTCCGACTACCAGGTCCGGCTGCTGGAGAAGCAGCGGCTGCGGCACCAGTACAACGTCAGCGAGGTACAGCTGCGCCGCGCCTTCGAGGAGGCGGCGCGGGACGCCGGCAAGACCGGCGAGACGCTGGTCGCGCTGCTGGAACGGCGGCTGGACGCGGTGGTGCACCGCGCCGGCCTGGCCCGCAGCATCTACCAGGCCCGGCAACTGGTCGCCCACGGGCACCTCACCGTCGACGGGCGCAAGGTCGACCGGCCGTCGTACCGGCTGCGGCCCGGTCAGGTGGTCGCCGTCCGCGAGCGCAGCCGGCAGCTGCCGCCCTTCCAGCTCGCCGCCACCGGGGCGAACGCGGACGAGGGGCCCGGCCGGCCGTACCTCTCGGTCGACCTGACCGGCCTGCGGGCCACCCTGCTGCGCGAGCCGGCCCGGCACGAGGTGCCGGTGATCTGCGACGAGCAGTTGGTGGTCGAGCACTACTCCCGGTGAGCCGACCGGATCCGGCGCGCGACGCGCCGGATCCGGCTCAACGGTTCAGCGGGTCTGCTCCAGCCAGGAGGCGTAGAGCAGGGCGTAGACCGACTCCGGGTCGCGGACCAGCTCGTCGTGCGGGCCACGCTGCACGACCCGGCCCCGGTCCACCACGATCACCTCGTCGGCCGCCTGCGCGGTGGAGAGCCGGTGCGCGATGGCCAGGGTGGTCCGGCCCCGGGTGACCGCGTCCAGGGTGCGCTGCAGGCGTACCTCGGTGGCCGGGTCGACGGCGCTGGTCGCCTCGTCGAGCACCAGCAGGTCCGGGTCGGCCACGTACGCCCGGGCGAGCGCCACCAGCTGCCGCTCCCCCACGCTCAGCGACTCGCCCCGCTCGCCGACCGCGGTGGCCAGCCCCGACGGCAGGCCGTCCAGCCAGTCGGCCAGTCCCAGCTCGGTGAAGGCCGCGGTGAGTTGCGCGTCGGTCAGCTCGGGGCGGGCGAACCGGACGTTGTCGCCCACCGTGGCATCGAAGAGGAAACCGTCCTGCGGCACCATCACCACCCGGGCGCGCAGCGAGTCGAACCGCACCCGGTCCAGCGGCACCCCGGAGAGCAGCACCTGCCCGTCGGTCGGGTCCATCAGCCGGGTGAGCAGCTTGGCGAAGGTGGTCTTGCCGCTGCCGGTCTCGCCGACCACCGCCACCCGGCTCTTCGCCGGGATGTCGAGGGTGACGTCGTGCAGCACCGGCGGGCCGCCCGGGTACGCGAACGTCACCCCGGCGAAGCGGATGTCCAGCGGGCCCGGCGGCAGCTCCCGCCCCTGCTCGCCCGGGTCGGCCACGTCCGGCGCGACGTCGAGCACGTCCAGCACCCGACGCCAGCCGGCGATGGCGTTCTGCGCCTCGTTGAGCACCTCGGTGGCGATCTGCACCGGCTGGATGAAGAGCGTGACCAGGAACAGGAACGCGGTGAGCTGGCCGATGGAGAGCGAGCCGTCCACGCCGAGCAGCACCCCGAGGACCACCACGCCGGCCAGCGCCAGGCCTGCGGCCAACTCCCCCACCGAGCTGCCCAGGATGCTGATCCGGATCGCCCGCTGCTGGGCGTGCTGCTGCCCCTCGATCGCGGTGTCGAGCCGCCGGGCGGTGCGCCCCGCGATGCCGTACGCCCGGATCACCGGCGCGCCGACCACGCTCTCGGCGATCGTGCCGAGCAGGGTGCCCGTCCGCTGCCGGACCACGCCGTAGGCGGCGCCGAGCCGACGCTGTAGCTGCCGGATCACCAGCACCGCCGGCGCGAAGGCGACGAGCACCACCAGGGTCAACTTCCAGGAGTACGCCAGCATCACGGCCGTGGTGACCAGGAGCTGACCGAGGTTGACGAGCAGGATCACGCCGCCCCACTGGAGGAACTGGGTGATCTGGTCGACGTCGCTGGTCACCCGGGAGACCAGCGACCCACGCCGCTCGGACTGCTGGTGCAGCATCGACAGGTCGTGCACGTGCCGGAACGCCCGGGTCCGGACATTGGCCAGCGCGGTCTCGCTGACCGTGAACAGCCGGCGCATCATCAGGTACCCGCAGCCGGTGGTGACCACCAGCACGGCCGCGGTGATCGCGACCACCTGCCACACCACGGCCAGGTCCAGGCCGCCGACGATGCCGCCGTCGATGCCCCGCTGCACGGCGACCGGCACGGCCACCCGGCCGACCATGTAGACCAGGGCCAGCGCGAGGGTGCCGGCCAGCCCGATCCGCAGCTCCGGGGAGAGCGCCAGGCCGCGCCGCAGCGTCCGCCAGGTCGTCTCGGGACGCTCCTGCGGCTCCTCGCGCCGCTCCGGCTCCACCGTCGTCGCGCTCACCGGACCGACCTCTCGTTCGCGACTGCGGGGCTCCGCTCCGCTGCACTCCTCGCGCTCACCGGGCCGACCTTTCGTTCGCGACTGCGGGGCTCCGCTCCGCTGCACTCCTCGCGCTCACCGGTCCACCTCGATCTCCAGGCCCGAGGTCAGCGGCGCGACCTCGTCGTACGTGCGGTTCTGCTCGCGTTCGTGCTCGGCCTGCTCGTACGCGGTCACCAGGTCGGCGTAGCCGGGCACGGTGGCGAGCAGTTCGGTGTGCGTGCCCCGGGCCACCACCCGCCCCTGCTCCACGTAGATCACCTCGTCGGCGAGGGCGATGGTCGCCCGCCGGTACGCGACCACCAGGATCGACGCGGCGGCGCCCTGCCCCCCGGTCGGAGCGCGCAGCCCGGCCAGGATGGCCGCCTCCACCCTCGGGTCGACGGCGCTGGTCGCGTCGTCGAGCACCAGCAGCCGGGGCCGGCCGGCGACCGCCCGGGCCAGGGTGAGCCGCTGCCGCTGCCCGCCGGAGAGCGAGGTGCCCCGCTCGCCGACCATGGTGTCCAGCCCCTCGGGCAGCGCGGCGACGAAGCCGTCCGCCTCGGCCAGCCGCAGCGCGGCCCACACGTCCTCGTCGCCGATGCCCGGCCGGTCCAGCGTGATGTTGGCCCGCACGGTGTCGTCGAAGACGAACGGCACCTGGGCGACCAGGGCGACCGTCGCCGCCAGCGAGTCCGCGGCCAGCTCGCGCACGTCGACGCCGTCCAGGGCCACCGTGCCGGCGCGCGGGTCGACCAGGCGCACGGCCAGCGAGGCGATGGTGGACTTGCCGGCGCCGGTCGGGCCGACCAGGGCGACCGTCTTCCCGGCCGGCACGGTGAAGGTGACCTCGCCGAGCACCTGCGTGCCGGGCAGGTGCGCCTCGGCCGGCTCGTAGGAGAAGCAGACGTCGGCGAAGGCGAGCGTGGCGGGTGCCGGCTCGGCCGGTTCGAGCCGACGCTCGCCGTACGGCATCTCGCCGGTGGCGTCCAGGACCCGGCGGACCCGGTCCCAGCCGGCGACGCTGCGCGGCAGCTCGGCGAGGACCCAGCCGATGGCGCGCACCGGGAAGGCCAGCACGGTGAAGAGGAAGGCGACGCTGACCAGCTCGGCGACGCTGATCGCGCCCGCCCGCAGCCGGAACGCCCCGACCACCAGCACGGCGAGGGTGCCGAGGCTGGGCAGCGTCTCCAGCAACGGGTCGAAGACGCCGCGCAGCCGGCCGACGGAGATCAGCGCGTCGCGCAGCTCGCCGGCCCGGGCGGAGAACCGGGCGGTCTCCTCGGCCTCGCGGCCCATCGTCTTGACTACCAGGGCGCCGTCGAAGCTCTCGTGGGCGATGCCGCTGACCTCGGCGCGCAGCCGCTGGGCGCGGGCCTGCCGGGGCGCCATCCGCCGGGAGTAGACCACGTTGAGCGCGAAGAGCGCGGGGAACACGGCCAGCCCGACCAGGGCCAGCGCCCAGTCGGTGAGGAAGAGCGAGACGACCGCCCCGACCAGCATGACCAGGGTGCCGACCGCGAAGGGCAGCGGGGCGATCGGGTACCAGGCCGCCTCCACGTCCGAGTTGGCGTTGGACAGCAGCGTTCCGGTGGCGTTGCGCTGGTGCCAGGCCAGCGGCAGGTCGAGGTAGCGGCGCGTCACCCGACGGCGGTAGGCGGCCTGGAGGCGGAACTGCATGTAGCCGGCGCCGAGCCGGCGGCCGAAGATGCCCACCACCCGCAGCACGCTGATGCCGAACAGCGCCGCCGCGGCCAGGACCAGCGCGCCCGTCCCGACGTCGCCCCGGGCGACGGCCGGCACCACCACCTCGCCGACCACCGCGCCCACCACGTACGCGCTGGCGATGACCATGAGGCCGAAGAGCACGCTGCCGCTCACCGCTACCGCGAAGATCCGCGGTTGTTCCCGGATCGCCTTGCCGAGGACCGACAGCCCCCTGCCCAGCACGTCCCGACTTGTCCCGCTCGCCACACTGTCCCCCGCCGTAAGCCGCACTGTTCCCCCTCATCCTTACCGCTCCCGGCCACCTCCGCCGACCCGGACCCGGTATGTCCGCCGTCACGTGCGCTCTGGCACACTCCGGCGCGCCCCGGTCACCGCGGCACGCGCTCCGGCGCGCCGACACCGGCCGGCGCGCCTACCATCACCCTCATGCCGCGGTACGCCCGATCGGAGCGCGAGGCGCTCGTCGATCTCATGCTGGAGCTGGGACCGGACGCGCCGACCGTCAACGAGGGGTGGACGACCCGCGACCTCGCCGCCCACCTGGTGGTCCGCGAGCGTCGCCCGGACGCCGCCGGCGGCATCGTGCTGCCGCCTTTGCGCGGGTACGCCGAGCGGGTGCGCCGGCGGGTCGCCGCCCGCCCCTGGGCGGAGCTGGTCGGCCTGGTGCGCCGCCCGCCGCTGTGGAGCCCGGTGAGCAACCCGCTCACCGACGAGCTGGCCAACACCCTGGAGTTCTTCATCCACCACGAGGACGTGCGGCGGGCTGCGGCGGGATGGCGGCCGCGTGACCTGCCGGCCGGCCTGCGGGCGCGGCTGTGGAAGCCGGCCTCCCTGCTGGCCCGGGCGGCGTTGCGCCGGTTCCCGGCCGACCTGCTGGTGCAGGCGCCCGGTCACGGCGAACTGTCGGTGGGCCGGGGCGGCGAACGGCTCCGGCTGGTCGGATCGCCGGGCGAGCTGGCGCTCTTCCTATCCGGCCGGCAGCGGGTGGCCCGGGTCCAGGTCGACGGCTCCGCCGGCCTCGCCGACCGGCTCCGCCACGCCTCGCTCGGCCTTTGACCTCCCGGCCCGACACCGTCCGGCCGGCGCGACCGTCCGCGACCAAACGCGCCGCGGCGCGGGGTGATCAGAAATGCTGCTCGGCTGGTCGATGGATTCCGGGAAGAGCTGGACGATTGCCGCCCGCGACGGTTCCGGGTGTGCAGAACCGGTCACGAGGAGTTTTCCCACCATGCGCGCCCAGCGATTCCCGCCAATGTGAGGTGTCGTACTCTTCTGCGCGCCGATCCCGTTCCGGGCGGCGGACGAGGGGGGCCACCATGCGCGGCATCGCCGGGTCGGGACTGCACGAGCCCCCCTTCCTCGCCCGCCGGCATTCCGCCACCGGCCGGGTCGCTGCGGAGAGCCTGACCTGGGCCCGGAGTCTCGGGCTGGTCGAGGACGGACCACGCTGGCATCGGCTGCGGGCCGCGGACGCCGCCGAACTCGCCGGCCGGGCCTGCCCACGGGCGCCGGTCGACCGGCTGCGGCTGCTCACCGACCTGATCACCTGGCTGTTCGTGGTGGACGACAGCTGCGACGAGGACGACCTCGGGGCCGAGCCGGGCCGGCTCGCACCGACCGTCGGCACGCTGCTGGACGTCCTCGACCGGCACGGCGCCGACGGCGGGGCGGCACCCGCCGACGGGCCGCTGGGCGTCGCGCTGGCCGACATCTGCCGGCGGGTACGCGAGCGCCGCCGCCCGGCGCTGCTGCTGCGGCTGGTGGCCCAGTTGCGCGAGTACCTGCTGGCCCTGCTCTGGGAGGCGGCCAACCGGCAGCACCGGCGGGTGCCGGAGCTGACCGAGTACCTCCAGCTGCGCCGGCACACCGGCGGCGTACGCCCCAGCCTCACCCTGACCGACCTGGCGTACGACGTCCAGCCGGGCCCGGCAGGGCGCACCGACCCGGCGGTGCTCGCCCTCGACGACCTCACCACCGACCTGGTCTGCTGGTGCAACGACCTCTTCTCGCACCGCAAGGAGCTGCGCGGCGCGCCCGACCCGCACAACCTGGTCACCGTCATCGCGGCCCGTACCGGGCAGGACGTCGACAGCGCCGTCCGCACGGCGGCCGGACTGTTCAACGACCGGCTGGACCGCTATCTCGTCGGCGAGGCGGCGCTGGCCGACGATCCGGCCATGGCACCCTTCCTGGAGGTCCGCAGTTCCTGGATCCGGGCCACCTACGACTGGTCGCTGCGGGCCGTCCGGTACGCCTGAGCGTTCCACCTCGCGGGACACAATCGGTTCACAGCTTTCGGGGCTAGCCGAGGCCCCGGTGCAGGCAATACTCTTCGGTAACCGCAGAACGGCGTGACCCCCGTCACGTCCATCCACCCCTGAAGGCGGCTACAGCGATGGCTCTCGATGTAACATACCGTTCCATCCCCGACATGTTCCTCAAGCGCGTGGCTGCCACCCCCGACCGGCACGCGTTCGCCCACCCCGCGCCGGACGATTCCGGCCCGGTCTGGCTGACGTGGGAGCAGGTCGGACAGCGGGCCAAGGCGGTCGCCGCCGGCCTGCACGGCCTGGGCGTCGGCTCGGAGGATCCGGTGGCGATCCTGGCCAACACCCGGCTGGACTGGGTGATCGCCGACTTCGGCATCATGTGCGCCGGCGGCGCGACCACCACGGTCTACCCCACCACGGAGCCCGAGGACGCGGTCTACATCATCGCGGACTCCGGCTCGCGGGTGCTCTTCGCGGAGAACCCGGCCCAGGCGGCAAAGATCGCCGGAGCCGACCTGCCCGCGCTCACCCACGTGGTGCTCTTCGACGGCGCCGCCGACCCGGCCGCGGCCGTACCCCAGCTCACCCTCGCGGAGCTGGAGGAACAGGGTGCGCGGGCGCTCGCGGCCGAGCCGGACCTGATCGAGCGGCTCGTCGCCCCGATCGGCCCGGACCACCTGGCCACCCTGATCTACACCTCGGGCACCACCGGCCGGCCCAAGGGCGTGGAGCTGCTGCACGGCGGCTGGTGCTGGGAGGGCGTGGCGCAGGCCGAGATGGGGCTGCTCCGCGAGGACGACCTTCAGTACCTCTGGCTTCCGCTGTCCCACTCGTTCGGCAAGACCCTGCTCTGCGGCGCCACCCACGTCGGCCTGCCGACGTACGTGGACGGGCGGGTGGACAAGCTGGTCGAGCTGCTGGCCGTGGTCCGGCCGACGCTGATGTGCGGCGCGCCCCGGGTCTTCGAGAAGGTCTACAACAAGGCGGTCACCACGGCCCAGGGCGCCGGCGGCGCGAAGGCGAAGATCTTCGCCTGGGGCGTGCGCACCGGCAAGGAGAAGGTCGCGCTGGAGCAGGCCGGCCAGCCGGTCCCGGCGGGGCTGAAGCTCAAGTACGCGCTGGCCGAGAAGCTGGTGTTCAGCAAGCTCCAGGCCCGCCTCGGCGGCCGGATGCGGGTGCTGGTCTCCGGCGCGGCGCCGCTGAGCAAGGAGATCGCCACCTTCTTCGCCGCCGCGAACCTGCCCATCTCCGAGGGGTACGGCCTGACCGAGACCAGCGCCGGCAACTTCGTCAACCCGCCGGAGGGGCTGCGCATCGGCACCGTCGGCAGGGCGATGGGCGACCTGGAGTGCCGGATCGACACCGACGGCGAGATCCTGGTCAAGGGCACGCCGGTGATGCGCGGCTACCACAACCTGCCCGAGGAGACGAAGGCCGCGTTCACCGAGGACGGTTTTTTCCGCACCGGCGACATCGGCAGCCTCGACGACGACGGCTACCTCCGGATCACCGACCGTAAGAAGGACCTGGTCAAGACCTCCGGCGGCAAGTACATCGCCCCGTCGCACATCGAGGGCATGTTCAAGGCGATCTGCCCGTACACCTCGCAGGCGATCGTGGTCGGCCAGGCCCGCAACTACTGCACCATGCTGGTCACCCTGGACCCGGACGCGATCAAGGGCTGGACGGCCGGCGGCCCGCTGGAGGGCCGGGACTACGCCGAGGTCGTGGCCTCCCCCGAGGCGAAGGCCATGGTCGAGGAGTACGTCGCGCAGCTCAACGCGAAGCTCAACCGGTGGGAGACGATCAAGAAGGTCACCATCCTGCCGCGCGACCTGACCATCGAGCACGGCGAGATCACCCCGTCTCTCAAGATCAAGCGACGCGGCGTGGAGACCAACTTCGCCGCCGAGATCGACAAGATGTACGAGGGCACGTTGGCCGAGCTCTGACCGCCTCGGGTGGCCGTGGCCGGTTCCTCCGCCGGGCACGGCCACCCAGGGCGTCCGCTCACAGGTGCTCGCCCCGCCACCTGCTCTGCTCGGCCTCCGACGCCTCCTGCTCCGCCAGCGCCACCTGCCGGGTCCGGCGCCGGCGCGGGCCGTCGACCATCGTCTGCGCTCCGGTGGAGGCGACGCAGACCAGCGCCAGCAGCCCCACCGCGGCCAGTTCCGGCACCCCGCTGGACAGCGGCCCGAGCGCCGCGAGCAGCACTACCGTCGCCAGCGGCACCCACCGCACCTCGCCCCACGCCCGCCACCCCAGCCCGGCCAGGCCGAGCAGGTAGACGGCCACCCCGCCGTGCAGCACCAGCACCCAGAAGCCGCCCAGCGGCTCCCCCCAGGCCGGGGTGCTCGGGTCCGCACCCTCGGCCAGCAGGTCCTTGAGCCCCAGGGCGACGAAGATGATCCCGGCGATCAGCGGCAGGTGCAGGGAGGTGTAGGCGTCCCGGGCGAGGCGTGCCCGCGCGGCGGGTTCCCGGGTCCCGTGCAGCGCCTGCTCCAACGCCAGAGCGAGAGTGTCGAAGTAGGCCCACCACAGCGCCGAGATGACCGCGATGCCGAGCACGGCGGTCGGCGGCGGGCCAGGTCGGGCCACTCCACCCAGCCGAGGACCGCCAGCTGCGACATCCGGACAACGAAGTAGCAACCGGCGAAGATGAGCGGGCCGTTCAACCCGCCCGGCCGGTCCACGAACGCCGTGGGCATGCTCAGCGCGAGCAGGAAGGTGGCGGCCAGGGTGACGAAGCCGATCAGCGGCAGCACGCCCCGGTCGGTGCGGACCGCGTTGCCGACCGTGGCGAACCCGGTCCAGCACCACCAGAGCAGCGACAGCACCAGCAGGCAGCCGATCAGGGTGGCAACCGACGGCCGGCTCGACGTCACCGTGGTGACGGTGAGGAAGGCGAACACGAAGACGACGTCGTAGTACAGCTCGAGCCGGGTGGTCCGGGAGCCGGGCGCGCCGGGGCTGACCCCGCGCGACCAGCGTTGGCCTCCACCCCGGCCGGGCAGGCCCGCCGGGCTCAGGCGATGACCGTCGCCTCCCGCCACTGCGGACGGCCGGCCCGGTCCAGGTCGTAGCGGACCGCGGCGAGCCGACCCACCGCCTCGACCAGGTCGGCGGCGGGCAGGGTGAAGGGCAGCCGCAGGAAGCGTTCCAGCGTCCCGTCCAGGCCGAACCGGGGGCCGGGCGCCAGGCGTACGCCGACCTCCTCGGCGGCCCGGGCCAGCGCGCTGGAGATCGGACCGTCCAGCTCGGCCCAGAGGGTGACTCCGCCGTGCGGCGCGGTGACCCGCCAGTCGGGCAGGCGCTGCGCGAGCGCGTCGAGCAGGGCGTCGCGCTGCGCGGCGAGCTGGGCCCGGCGGGCGGCGACGATGGTCGGCGCCTCGGCGAGCAGGTGCACCGCGACCAACTGGTCCAACACCGGGCTGGCCATGTCGACGCCGACCCGGGCCGCGGCCAGTCGCTGCACCTGCGGCGCGGAGGCGCGTACCCAGCCGATCCGCAGCCCACCCCAGTACGGCTTGCTCATCCCGCCGATGCTGATCACCCGGCTGTGCCGGTCGAAGGTGGCCGCCGGCGGGGGCAGCTCGGTGCCGTCCAGCGGGAGATCCACGAACGACTCGTCGACGACCAGGTCGGTGCCGGCGGTGTGGGCGGCGGCGACCACCCGCTCGCGCAGCTCGGCCGACATCAGGTGACCGGTCGGGTTCTGGAAGTCGGGGATCAGGTAGGCCAGCTTGGGCCGGACCTGGCGGATGCTGCCCAGCAGCAGGTCGGCGTCCCAGCCGGCCCCGTCGACGGCCAGCCCGTGGGTGGTGATCCGGGCCCGCCGGGCGGCCAGGGCGGCCAGCGCGTTCGGATAGGTCGGGGACTCCACCAGCACGCTGCCGCCGGGCGCCAGCGCCAGCCGGAGCACCAGGTCCAGCGCGTGCTGGGTACCGCTGGTCACCATGATCTGCTCGGCGCTGGTGGGCAGCCCCCGGGCGGTGTACGACTGGGCGACCGCCTCACGCAGCTCGATGATCCCGGTCGGGTGGTAGCCGGCGCCGCCGAGATAGCGGGGCAGGTCCTCCGCGGCGGCGCGGGCGGCCGGCACCAGCTGCGGCGGGGCGGCCAGCGCGGCGACGCCCAGGTCGATCATGTCGCGGTCGTCCAGCGGGGTCCACAGCCCGGTGCTGGCCACCCGGTGGGTGCCGGGCAGCATGGTCCAGCTACCCGCCCCGCGCCGGCTGGCCAGGTGCCCGGTCTCGCGGAGCTGCCGGTACGCGGCGGTGACCGTGGTCCGGCTGATCCGCAGCGCCTCGGCCAGCTCCCGCTCGGCCGGCAGGCGTACCCCGAGGGGGAGCCGGCCGTCGGCGAGCAGGCCGCGGACCGCGGCGGCGAGCGCGGCGTAGTCCGGGCTGCGCCGGCGGCCCGGCAGCGCGTGCCACTGCCCCAGCAGCCGAGCCAATTGGGCCCCCCGAACCTGGCTGGTCACGGCCACCCCTCCCAAATTGGCTCTTCTCTCGCCACGATTGGCACCTAGGGTGGCATGCATGGCAGCGATTGGCAATCTGCGGCACCGGCCGGTCCGGCGGCTCACCCAGCTCTACGTCGGGCTGGTCCTCTACGGCGTCAGCATGGCGCTGATGATCCGCTCCGGCCTCGGGCTGAACCCGTGGGACGTCTTCCACCAGGGCCTGTCCCGACAGACCGGCATCTCGGTCGGCACGGCCAGCATCCTGGTCGGCGCGGTGGTGCTGCTGCTCTGGATCCCGCTGCGGCAGCGGCCCGGGCTCGGCACGGTCAGCAACGTGGTGGTGATCGGCCTGGCCGTGGACGCCACCGTGGCGCTGCTCCCGGCGGACCTGCCGCTGCCGGCGCGGATCGGCCTGCTGGTCACCGGAATCGTCGCCAACGGCGTCGCGACCGGTCTCTACCTCGGCGCCGACCTCGGCCCCGGCCCGCGCGACGGCCTGATGACCGGGCTGGTCGCCCGGCGCCCGGGCAGTTCGGTCCGGCTGGTCCGCACCGGCATCGAGGTGACCGTGCTGGCCCTGGGCTGGCTGCTCGGCGGCACGGCGGGCATCGGCACCGTCGCGTACGCCCTCGCCATCGGTCCGCTGGCCCAGTTGTTCACCCCGCTGTTCACCGTCCCGCCCCGGTCCACCCCAGACACCCCGGTGGCCACCCTCGCTGAGCTGCGCTGACGTCACGCCGGGAAAGTAGGTGTTTCCTCCGCCGACCCCGCCGGGCATCATTCGTGCATGGGGGAGAGCGGATGGCGCTGGAATGACGCCTGGATCTTCGTGTCACTGGTGATCGCGAGCGGCGCCGGAAGGCACCGCCGCGCGGCGGACACCCGGCGCCCGGAGGGCGTCCGGCTGACCGACGTCCTCTCCACCGCGGAGCACCTCAACCAGGCGATCCCGGAGCGGGAGGACGTCGAGGCGGCGGTCCGCCGGCTGGCCGGCGCCGGCCTGGTCAGCGTCTCCGACGGCTGGTTCCGGATCACCCCCGACGGCGAGCGGCTCTGGCGCACCCGGCCGAGCGCGGGCGTGGGGACCACCGTGGACACCGTGCAGGGCGTACTGGTCCGGCGGCACACCCCCGGTAGCGCCGAGTGGCACCTGCCCGAGGAGGACCACGCCGCCGCCGTCCAGGAGTACATCGTCCGGTCGATCCCGGCCCCGCGCCGCTCGCCTGAGGGGCGGACCGGCCGCTGAGTCGCCCGGCCGGCGCGGCGGGCGAGCCCAGGGCCGGCGCGCACAGCGGCGCGAGGCGCGCCGGACGACGGGTCGGCGGCCCGTGGTGGTGGACGGTGCCGGCCGATCGCGCGGGCGGCTGGCGACGCGGGTCGGTGGACAGACGCGCGCGGCACCGGAGGACAACACCCCCGGAAGTGATATGCCTGTCAGGCATATTTATGCCTGACAGGCATATCACTCACGGACCAGATGCCCGACGGGGAGCGACAGGCCGGACGGTCAGGAACACCGCCCCCACAGGGGGGAAACGGCGCCCGGTCAGCGGGTGGGGTGGCCGGCGGCGCGCAGCGCGTCCTTGACCTCGCCGACGGTCAGCTCGCCGAAGTGGAAGACGCTCGCCGCGAGCACCGCGTCGGCGCCCGCGCCGATGGCCGGCGGGAAGTGCGCCACCTCGCCGGCGCCGCCGCTGGCCACCACCGGCACGTCCACCACGGCGCGGACCGCCTGGATCAGCGCCAGGTCGAAACCGGCCTTGGTGCCGTCGGCGTCCATCGAGTTGAGCAGGATCTCCCCCGCCCCCAGCTCGGCGCCGCGCCGCGCCCACTCGACCGCGTCCAGGCCGGTGCCCCGGCGGCCGCCGTGGGTGGTCACCTCGAACCCGCTGGGCGTGGTGCCCGCCGGAGCCCGGCGCACGTCCAGCGAGAGCACCAGCACCTGCCGGCCGAACCGGTCGGCGATCTCGGCGATCAGCTCGGGGCGGGCGATCGCGGCGGTGTTCACCCCGACCTTGTCCGCGCCGGCCCGCAGCAGCGTGTCGACGTCGGCGACCTGCCGTACGCCACCGCCCACGGTCAGCGGAATGAAGACCGACTCCGCCGTGCGCCGGACCACGTCGAGCATGGTCCCCCGGTCGCTGGAGGAGGCGGTGACGTCGAGGAAGGTCAACTCGTCCGCGCCGGCCCGGTCGTACGCCGCGGCCAGCTCCACCGGGTCGCCGGCGTCGCGCAGGTCGAGGAAGTTGACCCCCTTGACCACCCGCCCGGCGTCCACGTCCAGACACGGAATCACCCGTACCGCCACCGTCATGTGGCGAGCCTATCCAACGGGCACGCGGCGGTGACCGACCTGTGAGGCCGGCCACCGCCGCGCGTCGGATCGGGACTCACACCCGGACGAGCATCTTGCCCAGGTTCTCGCCGCGCAGCAGGCCGAGGAACGCCTCGGGGGCGTTCTCGATGCCGTCGACGATCGTCTCGTCGTACGTGAGCTTGCCGTCGCGCAGCCAGCCGGAGACGTCCCGCACGAACTGCTCGCGCAGGTTGCCGTGGTCATTGACGAGGAAGCCGCGCAGGGTGAGCCGCTTGCCGATGACCATCGCCAGGTTGCGCGGGGCGGCCGGCGGCTCGGTGTCGTTGTACTGCGCGATCATGCCGCAGATGGCGGCCCGGCCGTGCAGGTTCATCGCCGAGATCGCCGCCTCCAGGTGGTCGCCGCCGACGTTGTCGAAGTAGACGTCGATGCCGTTGGGGGCGGCCGCCCTGAGCGAGTCGCGTACCGGGCCGTCGTGGTAGTCGAAGGCGGCGTCGAAGCCGAGCGCCTTGAGCCGCTCGACCTTGGCCGCCGAGCCGGCGCTGCCGACCACGTGCCCGGCGCCCTTGAGCTTGGCGATCTGGCCGACCAGGCTGCCGACCGAACCGGCGGCGGCGGAGACGAAGACGCTCTCCCCCGGCTTCAGCCCGGCCACGTCGAGCAGCCCGGCGTACGCGGTCAGACCGGTCATGCCGAGCACGCTCAGGTACGCGCTCACCGGCGCGATCGTCGGGTCGACCGGGCGGGCGGCCTTGGCGTCGAGCAGCGCGTACTCCCGCCAGCCGAGGCCGTGCAGCACGGTGTCGCCGACCTTGACGCCGTCGGCCTCGCTGGCCACGACCTCGCCGACCGCGCCGCCGTCGAGCGGCGCCCCGAGCTGGAACGGCGGGACGTACGACTTCACGTCGTTCATCCGCCCCCGCATGTACGGGTCGACCGACATGAACTGGTTGCGGACCACGATCTGGCCCGGGCCGGGCGTCGGCACCTCGGTCTGCACGAGGCGGAAGTTGTCGGCGGTCGGCCAGCCCTGGGGGCGGGAGGCCAGGTGGATCTCGCGGTTGGTGCTCACGGTGTCGTCCTTTCGTACGCGGGGGGGAAGGGCCGGGCGGCGCTCAGGCCGCGGCGGCCTCGCGGACGGCGAGGGCGACCTCGATGTTGCCGCGGGTCGCGTTCGAGTACGGGCAGACCTGGTGGGCCTGCGCGACCAGCTGCTCGGCGGCGGCGCGCTCGACGGCGGGCAGGTCGACCAGGAGGGCGACGGTCAGCCCGAAGCCGCCGCTGCCGTTCGGGCCGATGCCGACCTCGGCCTCGACCACCGAACCGGAGACGTCGGCCTTGGCCCGGCGGGCGACCAGGCGCAGCGCCGAGTGGAAGCAGGCCGCGTAGCCTGCGGCGAAGAGCTGCTCGGGGTTCGCCGCGCCACCGGCGCCGCCCATCTCCTTCGGGACCGCCAGGTCCAGCTCGACGGTGCCGTCGGAGGTGCGGACGTGGCCGTCGCGGCCGTCGCCGCTGGCGAGGGCGGACGCGGTGTAGAGCACCTGCATGGTCACTGCTCCTTCTGTCGGTGGATCGTCTCGGTGACCCGGGTGAGGGTGTCGCGCAGGGCGATCAGCTCGGCCTCGGTGAGGCCGGTGGCGCGGGCGACCTGCAGCGGCACCTCGTCCATCCGCTGCCGCAGGGCCCGACCGTCGGCGGTGAGCCCCACCTCCACCCGTCGCTCGTCGCGCGCCGACCGGGACCGGACCACCAGGCCCGCCGCCTCCAACCGCTTGAGCAGCGGGGAGAGCGTGCCGGAGTCCAGCCGCAGCTCGGCGCCGAGTTCGGAGACCGTGGGGGCGTCCTCGCGCTCCCAGAGCACCAGCAGCACCAGGTACTGCGGGTAGGTCAGGCCGACCTCGTCGAGGATGGGCCGGTAGACGTCGGTGAGGGCGCGCGACGCGGCGTAGAGCGCGAAGCACACCTGTCGACGTAGCACCAGATCATCGGTCACCGGGAAACCGTAGCCCACGATTGAGTTGCGCACAACCGATCTGGCCAGGATGTGGCCCCGACCACCCGGTCGCCCGGGCGGGGCGGCCGGGCTCAGCGGTCGCCGAGCCAGGCCTCCAGCTCCACCTCGACCAGCTGGTTGGGGTCGAGCAGGCCGGCCACCACCACCATCGTCGCCGCCGGACGGACGGCCCCGAACACCGCGTTGTGCGCCCGGCCCACCTCGTCGGCGTAGCTCCGGTCGGTCACGTACATCCGGGTCCGGACCACGTCGCCCGGCTCGGCGCCCACCTCGGCGAGCGCGTCCAGCCCGATCCGCAGCGCCTGCGCGGTCTGCGCCGCGGCGTCCCCGACGTGCGTCACCCGACCGTCCACGGTCGACGTGCATCCCGCCGTCCACGCCAGGTCGCCCGCCCGGACCACCCGGGCGTAGCCGTAGACGGCCTCCCACGGGCCGCCCGAGCCCAACCGGGTGACGGTCACGCGGCGGCCAGCGTTTCCAGCGCCTGGGCCACGGTGAACGCACCGGCGTAGAGCGCCTTGCCGGCGATCACGCCCTCCACCCCGATCGGCTCCAGGGTGGCCAGCGCCCGCAGGTCGTCCAGGGTGGACACGCCGCCGGAGGCGATCACCGGGGCGGCGGTACGCGCGCAGACCTCGCGCAGCAGGTCCAGGTTCGGCCCGCGCATGGTGCCGTCCTTGGTGATGTCGGTCACCACGTACCGGGCGGCGCCCGCCTTGTCCAGCCGCTCCAGCACCTCCCACAGGTCACCGCCGTCGCGGGTCCAGCCCCGGGCGGAGAGGGTACGACCACGCACGTCCAGCCCGATCGCGACGCGGTCGCCGTACTCGCCGCAGACCCGGTCGCACCACTGCGGGTCCTCCAGCGCGGCGGTGCCGATGTTCACCCGGGCCGCCCCGGTGCCCAGCGCCGCCTGCAACGACTCGTCGTCCCGGATGCCGCCGGAGAGCTCCACCTTCACGTCGAGCTGCCGCACCACCTCGGCGAGCAGGTGCGCGTTGGAGCCCCGACCGAACGCCGCGTCCAGGTCGACCAGGTGGATCCACTCGGCGCCGTCGGCCTGCCAGGCCAGCGCGGCCTCCAGCGGGTCGCCGTACGCGGTCTCGCTGCCGGCGGCGCCCTGCACGAGCCGGACGGCCTGGCCGTCGGCGACGTCCACGGCGGGCAAAAGGGTGAGGCTCAATTTCTCTCTCCTCGCATCAGATCCGACGGTCCAGCGCGATCACGACGATCGCCGGCAGGACCAGCAGCAGCAGGACGACCAGCACCAGGCGCAACGCCAGATCGTCGACGAACGTCCAGATCCCGAACAGCGCGGCCAGGCTCAGGCCGACGATCGCGGCCCGCTCCCCCCGGCTGCGGCGGCCCAGCCGGCCGGTGCGACCCCGCCGCCACTGCGGCGTCAGCCGGCGTACCAGCGTGCGGGTGCGCTGCCGGCGGGCCAGCCGGCGCTGGCGCACGACGCGTTCCCGGGCGGCCTCGGCCTCCCGGACGGCGCGGCGGCGGGCCCGCTCCTTGCTCACTGGTTCACCTCAGTTCGCGACTGCGGGGCTCGCAAACCCGGCTCACTCCTCGCGCTCACGCCGTGCCCCGCGGTGCCCCGGCGGCCGACGTGCCCCGCGCCGGGCCGGCCGGCTCAGCCAACTCAGCCAACCGTGGCCAGCCAGTTGCGCAGGAGGGCGGCACCGGTGTCCGCCGACTTCTCCGGGTGGAACTGGGCGGCCGACAGCGCGCCCCGCTCCACCGCGGCGACGAAGTCGGTGCCGTGGTGGGCGGTGGTGACCATGGCCCCGGCGGCGGCCAGCCCGGCGACGTCGTTCACCCCGTACGAGTGGACGAAGTAGAACCGGCTGTCGGCGGGCAGCCCGGCGAAGAGCACCGAGCCGGCCGGCGCGTCGACCGTGTTCCAGCCCATGTGCGGCAGCCGGTCGGCGGGCAGTTTCGTCACCCCGCCGGGCAGCAGCCCGAGCCCCTTGGTGACCACGCCGTGCTCGTCGCCGTGCTCGAAGAGCACCTGCATGCCGACGCAGATGCCCAGCACCGGCCGGCCGGCCACGACTCGCTCGGCGATCACCGGACCGGCGCCCAGCGCCTCGATCCCGGCCATGCAGGCGGCGAAGGCGCCCACGCCCGGCACCACCAGGCCGTCCGCCTCGGCGGCGGCGGCCAGGTCGTCGGTGACGGTCACCTCGGCGCCGGCGCGCTCCAGCGCGCGCTCGGCCGAACGCAGGTTGCCCGAGCCGTAGTCCAGCACCACGATCCGCGTCATCAGCCCTCCCCGGGAAGCAGCCAGAGCACCCCACCGACGGTGGCGAGCGTGGCCAGCAGCGCCATGATGACCACGGCGCCGCGCGGCGCGCCCTGCTTGTGCAACGACCACGTCCCGCCGACCAGCACACCGGCCAGGATCAGCAGCAGCGTCGGCAGCACCGGCCCCATCAGAGCTCTCCGTCATTCGCGACTGCGGGGCTCCGCTGCGCTGCACTCCTCGCGCTCATCAGAGCGCACCCTTCGTGCTGGGCACCACGCCGGCCGAGCGCGGGTCGACCGCGGTGGCCTCGCGCAGTGCCCGGGAGACCGCCTTGAACTGCGCCTCCACCACGTGGTGGGCGTCCGGGTGGCCGCCGGGGCGGGCCGCCCGCAGCACGTCCACGTGCAGCGTGATCCGGGCCGACTGGCCGAAGGACTCCCAGATGTGCCGGGTCATGCTGGTGGGGTAGACCGGGCCGATGTACGGCGCAAGCGCCGGCTCGTCGTGCAGCACGTACGGGCGGCCGGAGAGGTCGACGGCGGCGCGGACGAGGACCTCGTCCATCGGCACGGTGGCCGAGCCGTACCGCCGGATGCCGGCCTTGTCCCCCAGCGCCTGGTCGAAGGCGGCGCCCAGGGCCAGCGCGGTGTCCTCCATCGTGTGGTGGGCGTCGATCTCCAGGTCGCCGACGGTACGCACGGTGAGGTCGAAGCCGCCGTGCCGGGCGATCTGGTGCAGCATGTGGTCGTAGAAGCCGACGCCGGTGCTGATCTCGGCCTGGCCGGTGCCGTCGAGGTCGATCTCGACCAGCACCTTGGTCTCCTTGGTGATCCGCTCCACCCGGGCGGTGCGACTCATGTCAGCGTCTCCATAGCGGTGAGAAAGGCGTCGGTCTCGGCCGGGGTGCCGGCGGTGACCCGCAGCCAGCCGGGCAGGCCGACGTCGCGGACCAGCACGCCCGCGTCGAGCAGGGCACGCCAGGCGACCGCCTGGTCGCCGGCCACCTCGAAGAGCACGAAGTTGGCGTCGCTGTCGGCGACCCGGTGGCCCCGGGCGCGCAGCTCGGCGACGATCCGGTCGCGCTGGGCCTTGATCGCGTCGACGGTGCCGAGCAGGGCGTCGCGGTGCGCCAGCGCCGCCCGGGCGGCGGCCTGGGTGAGCGCCGAGAGGTGGTACGGCAGCCGGACCAGCTGCACGGCGGCCACCACCGCCGGGTCGGCGGCCAGGTAGCCCAGCCGGCCGCCGGCGAAGCCGAACGCCTTGCTCATCGTCCGGGTGACCACCAGCCGCGGGTGACCGGGCAGCACGGCCAGCGCGCTCACCGTGCCGGGGCGGGCGAACTCGGCGTACGCCTCGTCGACCACCACCATGCCGGGGGCGGCGTCGAGCACCGCGGCGACCACCGCCGGGTCCAGCGCGGTGCCGGTGGGGTTGTTCGGCGAGCAGAGGAAGACCAGGTCCGGCCGGTGCTGGCGCACCTGGGCCACCGCGTCGTCGACGGTCAGCCCGAAGTCGGCGCCCCGGACCCCCGGCACCCAGCCGGTGCCGGTGCCCAGCGCCAGCAGCGGGTGCATCGAGTACGCCGGGGTGAAGCCGAGCGCGGTGCGACCGGGGCCACCGAACGCCTGGAGCAGCTGCTGCTGGATCTCGTTGGAACCGTTGGCCGCCCAGACCTGCTCGACGGTGAGCCCGTGGCCGAGGTACGCCGCCAGGTCGGCGCGGAGCGCCACCGCGTCCCGGTCCGGGTACCGGTTGAGGTCGCGCAGCTCCGCCGCGAGGGCCTTGCCGATCGCCTCGACCACCGGCTCGGGCACCGGGTACGAGTTCTCGTTGGTGTTCAGCCGCACCGCCACGTCGAGCTGCGGCGCCCCGTACGGCCGCAGGCCCCGCAGGTCGTCGCGGAGCGGCAGGTCGTTCAGGGTGCTCACGCCGGCCCCCCGGGGAAACGGGCCGCGACGGCCTGGCCGTGCGCCGGCAGGTCCTCCACGTTGGCCAGGGTCACCACGTGCGGGGCCACCTCGCGCAGCGCGTCCTCGGTGTACTCCACCAGGTGGATGCCGCGCAGGAAGGACTGCACCGACAGCCCCGAGGAGTGCCGGGCGCAGCCGCCGGTGGGCAGCACGTGGTTGGAGCCGGCGCAGTAGTCGCCGAGCGACACCGGCGACCAGGCACCGACGAAGATCGCCCCGGCGTTGCGGACCCGCATCGCCCACGCGCGGGCGTCCACGGTCTGGATCTCCAGGTGCTCGGCCGCGTACGCGTCGACCACCCGCAGCCCGGCGTCGAGGTCGTCCACGAGGACCACGCCGCTCTGCTCGCCACTGAGCGCGGTGGTGACCCGCTCGGCGTGCTTGGTGGCCGGCACCTGCCGGGCCAGCTCCCGCTCGACCGCCTCGGCCAGTTCGACCGACGGGGTGACCAGCACGCTGGCGGCGAGGGGGTCGTGCTCGGCCTGGCTGATCAGGTCGGCGGCGACGTGCGCCGGGTCGGCGGTGTCGTCGGCCAGGATGGCGATCTCGGTCGGGCCGGCCTCGGCGTCGATGCCGACCACGCCGCGCAGCAGCCGCTTGGCGGCGGTGACCCAGATGTTGCCCGGACCGGTGATCATGTCGACCGGGTCGCAGTGCGCGCTGCCCTCGGCGTCGACCGCCGCGCCGTACGCCAGCATCGCCACCGCCTGGGCGCCGCCGACGGCGTACACCTCGTCGACGCCGAGCAGCGCGCAGGCGGCCAGCACCCGCGCGTCGGGCAGGCCGCCGTTGTCCTGCTGCGGCGGGCTGACCACCACCAGCGAGCGCACCCCGGCCGCCTGGGCGGGGACCACGTTCATCACCACGGTCGACGGGTACATCGCCAGGCCGCCGGGGACGTAGAGGCCCACCCGGTCGACCGGCACCCAGCGCTCGGTCACCGTGCCGCCGGCGACGACCCGGGTGGTGTGGTCGGTGCGCCGCTGGTCGGCGTGCACCCGGCGGGCGCGCGCGATCGACTCCAGCAGCGCGGCGCGCACCTGCGGGTCGAGCGTCCCCTCGGCCTCGGCGATCGCCTCGGCCGGCACCCGCAGCACCGCCGGGGAGACCCCGTCGAACCGCTCGCTGGCCTCCCGGATCGCCGAATACCCATGCTCCCGGACCGCCTCCACGAGCGGGCGGATCCGCTCGACGGCCACGGAGACGTCGAGCTGGGCACGGGGCAGCAGGCGGCGCGGGTCACGGACACCGCCGCGCAGGTCGATCCGATTCAACACCCTTGCGAGTCTAGGCGGCCTCGGCGGGATCTTTCCGCGCCGCCCGTACCGCGGGAGGCGTGAGCCGAGCCACGCCGCGGGCGTCCGGTCCGGCTAGGCTCGACGCGTGACTGCGCGGCTGCCGGTGTTCCCGCTCGCAACGGTGCTCTTTCCCGGGCTCGTGCTGCCGCTGCACATATTCGAGGAGCGCTACCGCGCCCTGGTGCGCCACCTGGTCGGGCTGCCCGAGGGGGCGCCCCGCGAGTTCGGCGTGGTGGCGATCCAGGCCGGCTGGGAGGTCGCCCCGGCACCCGGCCGGTCGACCCCCGGCGGCGGTGACGTGACACTGCACGAGGTGGGGTGCACCGCCGAACTGCGGCAGGTCACCGAGCTCGACGACGGCGGCTTCGACATCGTCACGGTGGGCCGGCGGCGGTTCCGGATCGCCGACGTGGACCGCTCCTCCACGCCGTACCTGACCGCGCAGGTCGAGTGGCTGCCCGAGCCGGGCGGCACCGACGAGATCGCCGAACTGCTCGCGGCCCGGGTGATCGCGGTGTTCCGGCAGTACCTGGGGCTGATCCGGCCCGATCCGGAGGAGATCTCCGAGCAGCTGCCGGAGGACCCGACCGTGCTGTCCCACCTGGTCGCCGCGACGGCCGCGCTCACCGTGGCGGACCGCCAGCGACTGCTCGCCATCGACGACACCGCCACCCGGCTCCGCGCCGAGCTGCGGCTGCTCAACCGCGAGGCGGCTCTGCTGCGCCAGGTGCGGGCGGTTCCGGTGCCGCTGTCGGAGCTGGCGTCGCCCCCGGCCCCCAACTGAGGCCGCCGGGCTCCGGCTCCGGACGCAGCGACGGCCAGCGCGACCAGCCGGCCAGCAGGGTGTACGTCACGGCCGCGGCGAACGCCGGCAGCAGCACGTCCCCGAAGGGCACCGGCAGGAACCCGAACAGCCACTCGATCCCGCCGGCGCGCAGGTCGGCCGGCTTGCCGAAGGCGGTGCCGTCCGGGGCGCTCGCCAGCAACCGCTGGTAGCCGGAGAGCCCGACCCGGCGGCCGACCTGCCAGGCGACCAGCGCGGCGCCGAGCGCGCCGAACGCCGCCCCGGCCAGCACGGCGGGGCCCCGGCGGCGGCGCAGCACGACCCAGAGCCCGACCGCGGCGAGCAGCCCGAAGCCGAGCCCGAGCAGGCTGAACCAGCCGTCGGCGGCGATCGGCTGCTCCGGCTGCGGCTGGGCGTAGATGGCGCCCTCGGCGGTCTTGAGCACCGGGGTGTCCGGGGCCACGGCCGCCCACAGCAGCCCGAGCGGCACGCCCAGGACGGTCAGTGCGAGCACGGTGGCGAGGGTCGCCGCGACGGGCCGGCGAGGCCGGTCGGCCGGCTGCTCCGGAAAACCGGCGTACGCCGGGGGCCACGACGCGGCCGGTCCACCCGCCTGCGGCCAGGGGCCACCGCCCGGCGTGGCCGGCTCGACCGGGCCCGCCTCGCCGGGCCACGATCCGGCGTCGGGCGCGCCGGAGAGCGGCGTCCAGCCGTCGTTCGCCGAGCGGGCCGGCGGGGCGGGGCCGGCGGGCGCGGCGGCACGGTCCGGCTCGTCGGGACGGTCGACGGACCGGTGCGGATCGGGGGTGTCCGGGCTCACCCGATGATCCTCTCAGGCGGGTTGGCGACGCGGGGCGCCGGTGGCCGGACACCCCCTCAGCGGGCGAACGGCTCCAGCATCACCGCGGCGGCGCGCAGCCACGCCTGCCGGGTCTCCGGCTGGAGCTGGTGGTACTCGATCGAGGAGCCGGTCTCCAGCGCCGGGTCGTACGGCACCACGGCGACGGCCCGGGTACGGGTGGCGAAGTGCCGTTCCAGGTCGTCCTGGAGCTGCGAGCGGCCGGGCGTCGGGCAGGAGATCAGGGTGACCGCGTTGTCGGCCAGCTCCCCCATCCCCTCCTCGTGCAGCAGGTCCAGCATCCAGTCCGCGCTGAACGCGGCGTCCTCGCGCGGCACGGTGGTCACCACCAGCTGGTCGGCGGCGTGCATGACGGTGCGCCAGTTGGCGCTCTCCACGTTGTTGCCGGTGTCCACGCAGACCACGTCGTGGGTGCGGCGCAGCAGCTCCAGCACCCGCTTGACGGTGAACTGGTCCAGCCGCTGGGCGAACCGGGGGCTCTCCTCGCCGGCCAGCACGTCGTACGAGCCGTCGGAGGCGTGCCGCAGGTAGTCGTCGAGGGACTCCAGCAGTTCGGCGCCCTCACGGATCTCGATGTGCGCCAGGTCGCTGATCAGGTGCCGGATCGTCCGGGCGTGCCGGGCGCTGCCGGCGCGCAGCCCGAGGGTGCCGCGCAGCTCGTTGTCGTCCCAGGCCAGCACGCCCCGGCCGCGGACGCTGCCGACGGTGGCCGCGGCGAGCACGGTGGCGGTGGTCTTGTGCACCCCGCCCTTGGGGTTGGCGAAGGCGAGCACCCGGGGCGTGCCGAGCTCGCGGCGCAGCACGCCGGCGGCCCGCTCCTGCTCGTCCTGCGGGGCCTGCGGGCGCCACTCGATCCGGGCCGGTTCGATCCGCGCCGGCGAATAGCCCCGGTCGGCGGTCACCGCCGGTGGGTACGCCGGCTCGGCGGGCACGGCCGGCTCCGGCGGATAGGTCGGCTCGGGCCGGTACGACGGCTGCGGCGGGTACGCCGGCTCGGCCGGGGCATGACCGGGTCGGTAGCCGTCGTCGATCAGCGGGGCGTACCGCGACTCGACCGGCGGCGGCGGCTCGTGCCGGTAGCCGTTGTCCAGCAACGCGTAGCGGGACTCCGCCGTCGGCTCGGGCGGGTAACCGGGCTCGGCCCGGTAGGCCGGCTCCGGCGGGTACCCCGGCTCACTCCGGTACGACGGCTCGGGCTGGTACGACGGCTCCACCTGGTACGACGGCTCCACCCGGTACGCCGGGTCGACCCGGTAGGTCGCCTCGGCCCGGTAGCCCGGGTCGGTGCCGTACCGGGGCTCGACGGGCGGCACGGCGGCCGAGGCCCGGCCGGACCAGCCGGTGCCCGGCCCGCGCCGGGGCAGCGCCTCGCGCGCCGGTGGGGGCTCCTCGGGGCGGTGGTCGGCCTCCGCCGGCTCGCCGCCGCGACCGCCGAGCCGGGCACGGTCGAGCAAGGCCCGCCATCGCGGTGCCGGTTCGGCCGACCGGCCCCAGCCGGTCTCGGTGCCGTCCAAGGCTCGCCCTCCCCGCGCCATCGATCTCCGCCTGACAGGCTACGAACGAAACCCTATTCGGACCACACCTGTCCCCGCACATCCCCCATGGGCAATCCTCACCCGCCCGGCGCTGGCCCACCCCCACCGCCGGTGTCCGGCGAGGTCGGAGGCGGTGTGGGCGCCCGCGAGCCGGCCGATCCGCCGGGTGAGGGATCGATCACGTCCCGTGCCTGTTCCGACGAAACGCCCACCGACGGGAAGTCCAGCGCGGTGTCGGCCGGCGGTCGTACCACGTCCCGCTGCTCGGGCAGCGGCGGAAGGACCACCGCCCGGTCCAGCCGGCGCAGCTCCGGGGCCGGGTCCACCGCGCGCACCCCGGGCCGGCCGGCCAGCGTCCGCAGCACGGCCGGGTCGGCGCGCACCACCGCCGCGTAGACGCACGCGCACCCCGCCCGGTACGCCCGCGCCTCCCGCGCGGCGACCTCCGCGCCGGTGGCGTACACCCGGCGCAGCTCGCCCTCGGCGGTGCCGGCGGCCCGGGCTCGCTGGTCGGCGGCCTCCCGGTCCTTGCGCTCGGCCACCGCCGTCATCCCGGCGACCACGTCCTGCGGCAGCAGCTGCGCCGCCAGGCGGACCACCTCGGTCTGCCGGTCGGGCAGCGGCACCCGCGTCACCACCTCGGAGACCGGCGCGTCGGCGAGCACGCCGGGCAACTGCGCCGGCGCGAGGTAGCCGGTGAACGAAACCAGCGCGTACGTCCCGGACGGCGCTTCGGACGGCGGCAACGCGGTCAGTTCCGCCGCGGCGGCGCGCACGTACTCGGGGATCCGGTCGCCGGGCCGCACCCCGACCCGGGTGACCTCGCCGACGGTGCGGTCGCCGACCGGCTCCTCCCGGCGCCCCGCCCAGCCGGCGGTGAGCAGCACCGCCCCCACCGCGGCGAGCGCGGCCGAGGTGAGCCAGCGCGGCCGGGCACGGCCGGGCCGGCCCACCGGCGGTGTCGGCCGGTCGGCCGGTGGCGGTACGGCGGCGCTCACCGGCGCGGGCCCCCTGTCGGCTCGGATCGGGTGCGGTTCGGTCGGCTCGGACCGAATGCCGTTCGGTCGGCTCGGGTCGGTTGCGGTTCGGTCGGCTCGGACCGGGTGCGGTCAGTCGCGCAGGATCGCCAGCGCCCGGGCCAGGTCGTCCGGGTACTCGCTGACGAAGGTCACCTCGTCGCCGGTACGCGGGTGCAGGAAGCTCAGCGACCGGGCGTGCAGCCACTGCCGCCCCAACCCGAGCCGGGCCGAGAGGGTGGGGTCGGCGCCGTAGGTGATGTCGCCCACGCAGGGGTGCCGCAGCGTCGAGAAGTGCACCCGGATCTGGTGCGTGCGACCGGTCTCCAGGCGCACGTCGAGCAGGCTCGCCGCCGGGAACGCCTCGATGGTGTCGTAGTGGGTGATGCTCGGCTTGCCGCCGGAGACCACCGCCCAGCGGTAGTCGTGGTGGGGGTGCCGGTCGATCGGGGCGTCGATGGTGCCGCGCAGCGGATCGGGGTGCCCCTGCACCACGGCGTGGTAGCGCTTCTCCACCTCGCGGTACTTGAACGCCCGCTTCAACGCGGTGTACGCCTGCTCGCTCTTGGCCACCACCATGATACCGGTGGTGCCGACGTCGAGCCGGTGCACCACGCCCTGCCGCTCGGCGGCGCCGCTGGTCGAGATCCGGTGCCCGACGGCGGCGAGGCCGCCGATCACGGTCGGCCCGGTCCAGCCGGGGCTGGGGTGGGCGGCCACGCCGACCGGCTTGTCCACCACCACGATGTCGTCGTCGGCGTGGACCACGGTGAGGCCCGGCACCGCCTGCGGCACCACCGTCGGCGGCGCGGCCGGGGCGGGCAGCGTCACCTCCAGCCAGGAGCCGGCCTTCACCTTGTGCGAGTTGGGCCGCGCGGCCCCGTCGACCAGCGCGTCACCGGCGTCGACCAGGGCCGCCGCGGCGGTGCGGGAGAGCCCGAAGAGGCGGGACACCGCCTGGTCCAGGCGCATGCCGTCGAGCCCGTCCGGAACGGGCAGGGAACGCTGGTCACCGCCACCGGCGGCGAAGGCCGAGGTCACGCCCGCTCCCGGGGCTGAGCGCCGGTGGCGTCCCGGTCGTCGGCCGCCGCGTCGTCGGCGGCGCCCTGCGTACCGGCCCGGCTGCCGTCGCGCTGGCGGCCGGTCAGTTCGAGCAGCACGGCGAGGAGCACCCCGGAGACCAGCGCGCTGTCGGCCAGGTTGAACACCGGCCAGACCTGCCCGTACGGGTCGAAGAGGCTGACCATGTCCACCACGTGCCCGACGAAGTGGCCGGGGGCGCGGAAGATCCGGTCGGTGAGGTTGCCCAGCGCGCCGCCCAGCACCAGGCCGAGGGAGACCGCCCAGGGCAGGGACCGCAGCCGTACCGCCATCCAGACGATCCAGCCGACCACGCCGATGGTGATCAGCGGGAAGATCCAGGTGTGGTCGGCGCCGATGCTCCAGGCCGCCCCGCTGTTGCGGGTCAGGGTCAGGTAGACCGCGCCGCCGAGCAGGCGTACCGGCCCCCGGTCGTCGAGCGTCACCAGCGCGAGGTGCTTGGTGAACAGGTCGGCCAGCAGGGCCGCGAGGGCGATGCTGGCCAGGACCACGACCGCCTTGCGGCGAGGCGTACCGTCGCCCGGCTCAGCGGTGCCGGATCCGGCGGTCGGTGCTGTGGTCATCGACTCCCCATCGACTGTCCGACGGTGAGCGGTTCACCGTCTCGCGTTCGTCACCGGGGAGCGGACGTCAGCGCCGCTCCTCCAGCTGCTTGCAGGTCACGCAGAGGGTCGCCGACGGGAAGGCGGCGAGCCGCTCGACCGGGATCGGGTTCCCGCACCGCTCGCACCACCCGTAGCCACCCTCGTCGAGGCGCTCCAGGGCCCGCTCGACCTGCGTGATCCGTTCCCGGATGCTGTTGGCGAGGGAGATCTCCTGCTCGCGCTCGAACGTCTTGGTGCCGGTGTCGGCCTGGTCGTCCCCGGCCGAGTCGGTCAGCCGGTCGCGCTGCAGCTCGGTGATCTCGCTCAGCGTCTGATCGTACTCGGCTCGCAGCTCGTCCCGTCGGGCCGCCAGGGCCGCCCGGATCTTCTCGGTCTCCGCCGCGCTGCGGGTGGCCTTCACCGCAGGCTTACGGCCCGCGGTCCTGGTGTCGGCTGGCTTCGCCATCGTCAGCTCCCTCAGCCGCGTAACGCGGCGGTCGGCGGTGTCCGGACAGGGGTCACCGGCCTGGCGCCCCCACGTAACAAAACGGGCGCACGGCAACGAGGGCCGCGCACTCCGGAGGTTGGCAAGAATACGGAACGTACAGGCGTCCGACAACGTGGCGCACCGTCGTGCCGCTATTCAGCCCCTAGTAAGCCCTAATCGGGGCAAAGGGAACGCTAGCAGATCAGCCATCCCGATCCTCGCCGTACTCGCCAAACCACCTGGCCAGTCGACCCCGCCGGCTGACCGCCCGCAGCCGCCGCTCGACCTCGTCCCGCACCCCGGCGGTCGCCACGATCAACAGGCTGTCGCCCGTCTTGAGCCGGGTGTCCGGGCCGGGAACGAAACCCGCCCCGTCGCGCAGCACCAGGGTCACCGAGGCGCCCACCGGCAACCGCAGCTCGTCCACGTGCACGCCGGCCAGCCGGGAACCCGGCGGCACCGCCAACTGGAGCAGGTCCGCCCGCATCCGCTCCAGCGGCGCCGTCTCCACGTGGATCTCGGCCAGCTCGGCGGGCGCGGTCACCCGCAACCGGCGGGCCGCCGGCGCGAGCGTGCCCGCCTGCAACACCGTGAAGATCACCACCAGGACGAAGACCGCGTCGAAGAGCCGGTCCGCCCCGGGCACCCGTTCGGAGAGCGGGATGGTGGCCAGCACGATCGGCACCGCCCCGCGCAGCCCGGCCCAGGACAGGAACGCCTGCTCGCGCAGGTTGACCCGGAACGGCAGCGCGGCCACCAGCACCGACAGCGGCCGGGCCAGCAGCAGCAGGGCCAGGCCGGCGACCACCGCCGGCAGCACCGCCGCGTCCAGCCGGCTGGGCGTGGCCAGCAGCCCGAGCAGCACGAACAGCCCGATCTGGGCCAGCCAGGCCAGCCCGTCGGCGAAGCCCAGGATGGCCTGCCGGTGCGGCAGCCGGGCGTTGCCGAGCAGCACCCCGGCCACGTACACGGCGAGGAAGCCGGAGGCGTGCAGCACCGCCCCGGCCGCGTACGCCAGCACGGTGAAGCCGACCGCGGCGATCGGGTAGAGCCCGGACGAGGGCAGCGCCGCGCGGCGCAGCGCGAAGCGGCCGGTCAGCCCGGCGGCGAGCCCGACCGCCGCCCCCACGCCCAGCTCGTAGCCGACCAGGAACACCTCGTACCACCACGGGTGACCGCCCTCGGCGCCGCGGGAGAGCAGCACCACCAGGATCACCACCGGGGCGTCGTTCATCCCGGACTCGGCCTCCAGCGTGGCCACCAGCCGGGGCGGCAGGCGCAGCCGGCGCAGCGTGGCGAAGACCGCCGCCGCGTCGGTGGAGGAGAGCACCGCGCCGTAGAGCAGGGCGAGCCGCCAGTCCAGGCCGAGCAGCAGGTGCACCACCAGGCCGACGACCAGGATGCTGACCAGCACCCCGACCGTGGACAGGGCGGCGGCCAGCCCGAGCACCGGGCGCAGCGTGCTCCACCGGGCGGTCAACCCGCCCTCCGCGATGATCACGATCAGCGCGCAGAAGCCCAGCACCCGGGTCAGCTCGGCGTCGTCGAAGCGGATGCCGAGGCCGGCCTCCCCGATCGCCACGCCGAGCGCCAGGTAGACCAGCAGACTCGGTACGCCGAGGCGGGTGGAGAAGCGGACCGCGCCGATCGCCACCAGCAGGACGGCGGCGCCCAGCAGCAGCGCGAGGTCCAGCCCCGCCGTCACGGGTCACCGACCCGCAGCGCCCTCACCCGTCCGATCCGTCGCGCAGCCGGCGGAGCACGTCGGTCAACCCGGGGGCGGGACGCTCGACGGTGAACAGCTTGTCGCGGCTGGCCGCGCCGGTACGCAGCGACACCGCCGCCGGTCGTACGCCGAGCGCCCCGGCCAGGGCCTTCCGGGCCGCCTCGGTGGCCCGCCCGTCCACCGCCGGCGCGTTCACCGCGATCACCAGCGCGGGGCCGTGCGGGCCGTCGAAGCGGCCGCCGACGCGGGCGCGGGAGGCGCCGGGCTTGACACGTACCGCCACGGTGAGCGGCTCCCCGGTGGGCATCGACGCGACTCAGCCGGGTCGGGTGTCGGCGAGCAGGGCGGTGTCCGGCGCGCAGTCCGCGCACGGGGTGAAGCCGAGCGAGACCGCCTCGGAGACCGCCAGCGGCTCGTCGTCCCGGCCGCGCAGGTGGGGGCAGGAGCGCAGGTGGTAGCGGGGGCGGCCGTCGACGACCCGCACCTCGGTGTCGAGCCGGGCCACCCACGCGGCGTCGGCCGGGGACACGTCCTGGGCCTCCGGTTCGTCGTCGACCTCGACCGGTTCCGCCGCCCAGCCGCCGGCCGCTCCGTCGCGCCCGGGGCCCGGCGCCGGACTCACCGAGTCCCACGGGCCGGCGTCGTCGACGTCGCGGGACCGCCCGGCGGTCGGCGCGGCCTCCCACGCCGGGTCCGCGTCCGGTGCGCGGCGCGCGGCCACGCCGTCGGAGTCCCACGGGCTCTCGGCCTGCGGCTCCCACGGGTCGGCGTCGCCGGTCACCGGCGGCTCGGGCGGTTGCCGCCACCCGTCGCCACCGGTGCCGCTCGTCGGGGGAACATGCTGGACGGGGATCTCCGGCTCCACCGGGGCGTAGGGCTCCGGCGGGGTCGTGGCGCGGGGCGTACCCGCGAAACCCCGGCCCGCGCGCGGCCCGGCCCGGTCCGTCGTCGCCTTGGCGGCGGCCACCTGGCGGGCGCCCGCGATCAACGCGACGGCGGCCAACAGGCTGGCCGCGATGGAACTGATCAACAGGGTGCTGGAGCCGTCAGCGAGACCGAACACCAGCAGTACGACCGCGACGAGGATGAGCAGCAGACTTGCGACTATCACGGCTCACCCCCGCCGCGTCGTGTCGATGTGGCGCAGCCGGCGACCGTCGGGCGACGGCCGCCGACCGTGGATCAGCGACCGGCTTCGAGAGCGCCGGAGCGACCGCCGCCGTACGAGCCGGCGAGGCTCGGGGCGGCCAGTCCGTTGCCGGTGGCGGCGCGGCTGCCCTCGGCGCGGGTCATCTCGGCCTCCAGGCCCTGGCCCCGGCCGTCGAGGTCCCGCAGCTGGCTCTCCAGGTACGCCTTGAGCCGGGTGCGGTACTCGCGCTCGAACTGCTTGAGCTCCTCGATGTGCTTCTGCAGCGCGGTGCGCTTGGCGTCCAGGCCGCCCATGGCCTCCTGGTGCCGCTGGCGGGCGTCCCGCTCGAGGGCGTCGGCCTTGGCGCGCGCCTCACGGGTGACCTCCTCGGCCTTGGACCGGGCCTCGGAGAGAAGCTGGTCGGCCTCGCGGCGGGCGTCCGACACGTGGTCGTCGGCGGTGCGCTGGGCCATCATCAACACCCGCAGCGCCTGCTGCTCGCCGTCGCCGCCGCCGGCCGGGCCACCGGCGGACCGGACCTGCTCCAGCTCGGCCTGCATGGCCCGGGCGGCCTGCTCGGCCGCGGCCTTGTCGCGCTGCACCCGGTCGAGCTGGGCCTTGACGTCGTTGAGCTCCGCCGCGAGACGGGCGTCGCCGCCGGGGCCGGCGGGAGCGCCACCACGGCCCCCGCGCTCCACCTGGGCGCGCAGCTCGTTGTTCTCCTCGATCAGACGGGCAAGCTCACGCTCGACCTCGTCCAGGAAGGCGTCGACCTCCTCCTCGTCATACCCCCGCTTGCCGATCGGCGGCTTTTTGAAGGCGACGTTGTGGACGTCGGCCGGGGTCAGCGGCATCGAAACTCCTCGGGTCAGTTGCGGCCGCGTAGCGGGCTGGGCCACCGGACGTTCATCCGATGATCAACCGCTTCAACACGAACTCCATCAGCACGAACAGGATAACCAGGAGCACAAGGGAGGCCAGGTCGATGCTCACGGTACCAATTCGCAGTGGAGGGATCACACGCCTCAACGCCTTGAGAGGCGGATCAGTGACGCTCCACACGGATTCCAGTCCCGCCGATGCCCCGCGCCCCGGTTGCCAACGGCGACCGTACTGCAGGACGGCGCTGAGGACGAATCGGGCCAACAGCACAATCAGGAAGAGGTACAGGAGCAGGTACAGCACTTGGAGCACGATCGACAACACGGCAGGCGACGTCCCTCGGTCGGGCGGACTTAGCTCAGGCTGAAAAAGCCGCCCTCAGCGATCTTGGCCTTGTCCTCCGCGGTGACCTGGACGTTGGCCGGTGAGAGCAGGAACACCCGGTTGGTCACGCGCTCGATCGTACCGCGCAGCCCGAACGCCAGCCCGGCGGCGAAGTCAACCAACCGACGGGCGTCGGCCTCGTCCATCTCGGTGAGGTTGATGATCACCGGAACGCCGTCGCGGAAGTGCTCGCCGATGGTCCGCGCCTCCCGGTAGGTGGTCGGGTGCAGCGTGGTGATCTGGTAACGCTGCTCCTCCTCGGCCACCACCGCGCGCTCGCGCGCCTGGGTCTGCGGAGCCAGGGCCAGGTTGTCCCGGGTGTGGTAGGTCAGCGCACCCGAGGTCTCCCCCGCGCCGGACCGGGTGATCGAGCGGACGCTGGACCGCTCGACCCGCTCCGGACGCTCGTCGTCGGCCCGGTCGGCCTCCACGGCCCGGCTCGCGCCGCGCTCGCTCAGCCGGCCCCGCTCGCCGAGCCGCGGGCGCGGCGCCGGCGGCTCCTCCGACTCGTCCTCGTCGTCGTCGGCGAACTCCTCGGAGTACCGGCTCGACCGGTACCGCGAGTCGCGGTAGCCCGGCTTGTCGTAGCCGTCGTCGTAGGCCCGCTCGTCATCCTCCTCGACGAGACCGAGCCAGACCCCCGCCTTGCGCAGTGCACCCATCCCGCGCCCTTCCGTCCGCCGTGCGGCACGCACCCCCGTGCCGTGTCGCCTGATCACGAATGGACAATCCATGCCCACCGGATCGGAGCGGCAATCCCCCGACAGGCGATTCGCGGCCGCCCGCCGTGGCCCCCGACAACGGGACGCCGTTCCTCAAACAACACAGATGTAATTTGCTTCTACCGCGGTCAGGCTACCGCAGCGTGGGACGCATTCCGAGCAACGCGCTGCCGACGCGGACATGTGTCGCGCCATATTCGATGGCCGGTTCGAGGTCGCCGCTCATTCCGGCGGAGAGCGCGGTCGCCTCCGGGTGCCGGTCGCGGAAGCGCGCCGCCACCTCGGCGAGCCGGGCGAACGCCCGCTCCGGCTCCCAGCCCAGCGGCGCCACCGCCATCAGCCCGGCCAGCCGCAGGCCGCCGGCACCGGCCAGCGCCTCGGCCACCGGGCCCAGGCCGCGGTCCGGGTCGGCCGAGTCCGGCAACGCGCCGCCGCGCGCCGGGTCGCCGTCGATGCTCACCTGCACCAGGGCGTCCAGCGGCCGGTCCCGGCCGGCGCACGCGGCCGCGTCCAGGGCCCGCGCCAGCCGGACGCTGTCCACCGAGTGCACGACGTCGGCGTAGCGGACCACCGAGCGGGCCTTGTTGCGTTGCAGCTGGCCGATGAAGTGCCAGCGGACGGCCACCCCGGCGGCGGCCACCTCGGCCGCCTTCGGGGCGGCCTCCTGGTCGCGGTTCTCCCCCACGTCGGCCACCCCGAGCCCGGCCAGCGCGACCACGTCGCCGGCCGGGTACGTCTTGGTGACCGCGATCATGGTGACCTCGGCGCGGCCCCGTCCGGCGGCGGCGCAGGCGTCGGCGATCCGGGCGCGGACCCGGGCCAGCCCGGCCGCGAGTTCGGCACGCCGGTCGGGCCGTACCGTGGCTGGTTGATCGGTCATCGGCGGAGCTCAGGAACCGTTCTTGAGGAAGTCGGGCACGTCCACGTCGTCGAAGAGCACCCGGCGCGGCGACTGCTGCTGGGCCGGCAGGGTGGTCGGCGGCGCGACCGGCGGGTTCTGCGGCGCCGGCTGGTTCTGGTTGGTCTTGCGCGGCGCCTCGGCCGCCTTGTACGAGGGCGTGCCCCCGTCGAAGCCGGCCGCGATGACGGTGACCCGCACCTCGTCGCCGAGCGCGTCGTCGATGACCGCGCCGAAGATGATGTTGGCCTCCGGGTGCGCCGCGTCGGTGACCAGTTGGGCCGCGTCGTTGATCTCGAACAGGCCCAGGTCGGAGCCGCCGGCGATGGAGAGCAGCACGCCCCGCGCGCCGTCCATGCTCTGCTCCAGCAGCGGGCTGGAGATGGCCGCCTCGGCCGCCTCCACCGCGCGGTTCTCGCCGCGGGCGCTGCCGATGCCCATCAACGCGCTGCCGGCGCCGCTCATCACGCTCTTGACGTCGGCGAAGTCCAGGTTGATCAGACCCGGCGTGGTGATCAGGTCGGTGATGCCCTGGACACCGGAGAGCAGCACCTGGTCGGCGGTGCGGAAGGCGTCCATCATGGAGATGTTGCGGTCGCCGAGCGCCAGCAGCCGGTCGTTCGGGATGACGATCAGCGTGTCGCACTGGTTGCGCAGCTCGTCTATGCCGGACTCGGCCTGCACCTGGCGGCGCTTGCCCTCGAAGGAGAACGGCCGGGTCACCACGCCGATGGTGAGCGCGCCGAGCTTGCGGGCGATGTTCGCCACCACCGGCGCGCCCCCGGTGCCGGTGCCGCCGCCCTCGCCGCAGGTCACGAAGACCATGTCGGCGCCCTTGAGGACCTCCTCGATCTCGTCGCGGTGGTCCTCGGCGGCGTTCTTGCCGACGTCCGGGTTGGCGCCGGCGCCGAGGCCCCGGGTCAGCTCCCGGCCGACGTCGAGCTTGACGTCGGCGTCACTCATCAGCAGCGCCTGCGCGTCGGTGTTGATCGCGATGAACTCGACGCCCTTGAGCCCAACCTCGATCATCCGGTTGACGGCGTTGACGCCGCCGCCCCCGATGCCGACGACCTTGATGACCGCCAGGTAGTTGTGCGGAGGTGTCATCTCCGGTCCTTTCCCTTCGAGATTGGCATCGCCCCGACCGGGTACGGCGTGACCAGACCGACGGTCGACGACAGCTGTCACCACAGAGGATCAGGAATAAACCCTCACCCTCTACTAGAGGCTTACAGTTATGTCAACCACTGATCCTCTTCGGGGCAACGTAAGCGCCCCCACGCCGAGAGCCAAGGACCTGCCCGGCGTGTCGCCGCCATTGGCGGGACGGCTCACCTCCGGCGTCCCGGTATCACTTGAAGGTCACCACGTCGGGCGCGCTGACGTCGATCGTGTCGGCCTTGCGACCCAGCAGCGCGGTGGCCACCCGCGCCTTGTCCGTCCCCCGGGTCGCGTCACCCCAGACGACCGTCCGATCGCCACGGAGGGTGAGGCTGATCCGGGCCAGCCCCTGCACGGTGAGTTCGGTCAGCTCCGCGCGCAGCGGCGGGGTGAGCACCGCCAGCACCTCCAGCGCGGCCCGGGTGCCCGGGTCGTCCGGGCCGGGGGTGGCCAGCCGGACCACCGGCAGGCCGTCGGGGGCGCGCGGCACCGTCCGGAACACCACCCCGTCGGCGTCGAGCACGACGAACTGCCCGTCCCGGGGCACCGCCGCGACCCCGGTCCGCTCCACCACCGTCACCACCAGCGTGCCCGGCCAGTCGCGGGTCACCGTGGCCCGCTCCACCGGGGCCAGCGCGCCGATCCGGCGGCCGGTCGCGGCCAGGTCCACCCGGGCCAGCGGGACCCCGTCCGGGACACCCGCGGCCTCGCGCACCTCGACCGGGGTGACCAGCTCCGCGCCGACCACCCGCACCTCGCGGACCCCGAACAGCCCGGTGCCGAGCACCGTCCAGGCGACCAGCGTGGCCACGGCGAGCACCGCGGCGGCCACCGCCCAGGGCAGGGCCGCGCGCATCCGCCGCTGCCTTGCCCGGGCCATGAACCGCCGGGTGGACGGCGGGACCGCGTCGCTGCCGGCCCGGACGAGCTGCCAACGCCGGACCGGGTTACGCCGGGGGCCGCCGCCGTCCGTGCCGGCGGTACGGCCCCGCGCCGGACCCGGGCTCATCCGGCGGCGGAGGCCGCGCCGTCCGGGTCGACGGCCGCGCCGAGGGCCGTCGGGTCGGCGGCGCCGCCGGAGGCCCGCGCGGTGAGGGCGTCGATCAGCTGGTCGCCCATCAGGGAGATCGGCGGGGCGCCCATGGTCACCACCACGTCGCCGGGGCGGGCCCGCCGGGCCACCTCGACCGGGGCGTCCTCCCACGAGTCGACGAACACCTTGTGCGCGGCGTCCAGCGGCACCGCCTCGACCAGGGCCGCCGAGCCCTCCCCCGGCTGGCGCAGCTCGCCCGGCCCGAAGACCTCCAGCAGCACCAGCTCGTCGGCGATGCCCAGGGCCGCGGCGATCTCCGCCTGGAGGTCCCGGGTGCGGTAGAGCCGGTAGGGCTGGAAGACCACGATCAGCCGGCCGTCCCCGGCCACCTCGCGCAGCGTCTGCAACGCCAGCGTCATCGAGGTCGGGTGGTACGCGTACTCGTCGTAGACCAGCACACCGTCCGCGACGCCCTTGCGCTCGAAGCGCCGGCGTACGCCGGGGAAGGCGCCCAGCGCCGCCTCGGCCGCCTCGACGGGCAGCCCGAGCAGGTACGCGGTGAGCACCGCCGAGGCGCTGTTGAGCCCCATGTGCCGCCCCGGCACCGGCAGCCGGATCTCGCCCAGCGAGTGGCCGTCGACCTCGGCCAGGAAGCGCACCCCCTGCGCGGTGGAGGCCATGTCGTCCAGCCGCAGGTCGGCGTCGGGAGACAGGCCGTAGGTGTGCACCCGGCGACCCTCCGCGCGCAGCGTCTCGGCCAGCCGGCGGCCGCCCGGGTCGTCGGCACAGGTGATGATGAAGCCGTCCGGATCGGTGAGCCGGGCGAACTCGGCGAAGGTCGCCTCCAGGTTGGCCAGGTCGCCGTAGGTGTTGAGGTGGTCCGCCTCGATGTTGGTGATGATCGAGACGTACGGGCGGTAGATCAGGAACGAGCGGTCGCTCTCGTCCGCCTCGACCACGAAGTACTCGCCGGTGCCGTGGTGCGCGCCGGAGCCGACCTCGGAGATCTCCCCGCCGATGACGAAGGACGGGTCCGTCCCGGCCTGCTGGAGCACCATGGTGACCATCGAGGTGGTGGTGGTCTTGCCGTGGGTGCCGGCGACCGCCACCGTCCGGCGGCCGGTCATCGCCGCGGCGAGGGCCTCGGAGCGGTGCAGCACCCGCAGGCCGCGCCGGCGGGCCTCGACCATCTCCAGGTGGTCCTGGGGGATGGCCGAGGAGTAGACCACGGTGTCCACGCCGTCGAGGTTGCTCACCTCGTGGCTCATGTGGATCGTCCCGCCGAGCGCCCGCAGCCCGGCCAGCGACGGCCACTCGCGCAGCTCGCTGCCGGAGACCGGCAGGCCACGGGTGAGGAAGAGCCGGGCCAGGCCGCTCATGCCGACCCCGCCCACCCCGATCAGGTGGATCCGGCCCAGGTCCTCGGCGGTGAGCGTGCCGGCCGGGGTGAACTGCGCGGTGTTCATGCCAGGTACCTTCCCGTCGCGGTGGCCGGCGTCGCCGCGCCACCGTCGTTCCCGACTGCGGGGCTCGCAAGCTCACTCCTCGCGCTCACCGAGCCACCGTCGTTCCCGACTGCGGGGCTCGCAAGCTCACTCCTCGCGCTCACCGAGCCACCGTCGTTCCCGACTGCGGGGCTCGCAAGCTCACTCCTCGCGCTCACCGAGCCACCGCCTCGTAGACGAAGTTCAGCAGCGCGACGTCGCCGTCGCGCCGCCCGTACCCGGCCGCGGCCGCGCTCATCGCGGCGAGCCGGCGGGGGTCGCGGACCAGCGGGATGACCGTCCGCTCCAGCCAGTCCGGGGTCAGCTCGGCGTCGTCGACGAGCAGCCCGCCGCCGGCCTCCACCACGGGCAGCGCGTTGCGCTTCTGCTCCTGGTTGCTGTGCGGGTACGGCACGTAGATGGTGGGCAGGCCGATGGCGGCCACCTCGGCGCAGGTCATCGCCCCGCCCCGGCCCAGCATCAGGTCGGCGGCGGCGTAGCCCAGCTCCATCTCGGACAGGTACGGCAGGGTCACGTACGGCACCGGCAGGTCGGTGGGGACCGGCACCGGCTCGTTGCGGGCGCCCATCACGTGCAGCACCTGCACGCCGTTGCGGGCCAGTTCCTTGGCCGCGCCCGAGACCGCCAGGTTGATCGAGCGGGCGCCCTGCGAACCGCCGGCGACGAAGAGCACCGGCAGGTCGGGGCGGAGTCCGAAGTGGGCCCGAGCCGCGTTGCGCATGGCGACCCGGTCCAGCCCGGCGATGCCCCGACGCAGCGGCACGCCGACCACCCGGGCGTCGCGCAGCGACTCGGCCTGGTCGGGCTGGTGCGGGAAGCCGACCGCGACGTTCTTGGTGAACTTCATGCCGAGCCGGTTGGCCACGCCCGGTGGCACGTTCACCTCGTGGATGACGATCGGCAGCTCGCGGCGCCAGGCGGCGAGGTAGCCGGGGACGGAGACGTACCCGCCGAAGCCGACCACCGCGTCGGCCTGCACCTCGTCGATCACCTTGCCCGCGGCGCGGGCCGCCTTCCACATCCGGTCCGGGGTGCGCACCAGGCTCATGTTGACCGAGCGGGGCAGTTGGTACGCCGGGATCTGGCGCAGGTCGTAGCCGGCCGGCGGGATCAGCTCGTTCTCCAGGCCCTTCGGCGTGCCCAGACAGGTGATCCGGACGCCCGGGTCGTGTCGGCGCAGGCAGTCGGCGAAGGCGAGCAGCGGGTAGATGTGGCCACCCGTACCGCCTCCACAGAGCATCACCGAACGCAGCGGACCCATCAGCGTCTCCTCTCGCTCGCCGTCCCGCCACGGGTCCGGCCCTGCCGGCCACCGCGCGGTGCGGCCTGGTCGTCCTCCCGCCGCGCTCGCGACCGGGGCACGGACCCTCGGGCAGCCGGTGGCGTCGCCGGGCGGCGGCGCCGGCCGGGAAGCGGCGGCAACGGGGCCCAGAGTAGTCGGACCCACCGGGCGGGCGGACGGGCATGCAGGGCTCGCGCGGCGTCGGGCTCGGCGCGGGCGAACGAGGCGAGGATGCCGACCGCCGCCAGCGTCACGACCAGGGCGCTGCCGCCGTCGGAGATGAACGGCAGCGGCACGCCGGTCAGCGGCAGCAGGCCGATCACGCCACCGATGTTGATGACGGCCTGGCCGACCAGCCAGGCGGTGATCGCGGCGGCGGCGAGCCGGCGGAACGGGTCCTCGACCCGCCGCGCGACGCGCAGCCCGGTGTAGGCGAGCACGGCGAAGAGCACCAGGATGACGGTGCAGCCGACCACCCCGAGCTCCTCGGCGATCACCGCGAAGATGAAGTCGTTGTGCGCCGCCGGCAGCCAGCCGAACTTCGCGCTGCTCTTGCCCAGCCCGACGCCGAACCAGCCGCCGTGCTCGATGGCGTTGCGGGCCTGGACGAGCTGCCAGCAGCCGGTCTCCAGGCAGGTGGCCGGGTCGGGCGGGCTGATGAACGAGGTCAACCGGGCCAGCCGGTAGTTCTCCTCGCCGACCGCGCCGGAACCGGCGCCGAGCGAGGCCACCGCCACCAGCACGCCGATGCCGAGCAGGCCCACCGCGGAGAGCGCGGCGAACACCCGCATCCGCACCCCGGCCGCCCAGAGCAGCCCGACCACGATCGCCAGCAGGCAGAGCATGGTGCCCAGGTCGTTGTAGCCGACCAGCACGAAGAGCAGCCCGACCACCGGGAACAGCGGGGTGGCCAGCTCCTTCCACCAGCCGAGCGCGGCGCCCTTGCGGGCGATCACGTGCGCGCCCCAGAGCACCAGCGCGAGCTTGGCCAGCTCGGAGGGCTGCACCTGGATCGGGCCGAGGTAGAGCCAGAGCAGGTTGGCCCGCAGCGGCCCGAGCGCCTTGATCTTGAACAGCGACTCCAGGGCCAGCAGCAGGTTGAGCACCAGCAGCAGCACCACCGCCGCACCCAGCACCGGCCGGCCGAGCGAGCGGAAGGTGCTGGCCGGCAGCCGCTGGCAGGCCCAGAACGCGACGATGCCGATCACCGCGAAGACGGCCTGCTTGGTCACCGACGCCGAGGCGTCGCCGGCCTCGGCGTAGTCCCTCACGCTGGTCGCCGAGAAGACCATGGCCAGGCCGATCAGCAGCAGCAGGCCGGCGCTGGAGAGCAGCAGGTAGTAGGAGGCCAGCGGGCGGGCCAGCAGGCCGCGCAGCGCCGCCAGGCCGCCGGCCGCGTCCAGGCCGCTGATCGACGCCGGCGGATCGGCGGTACGCCCCGCGCCCGCGCCCCGCCGTGCCTGGGTCTCCGCCGTCGTCGTCGTGCCGGTGCTGCCTCGGTCCTCCCCCACGAGCCCATCATCGCCGCTTCGCCGGGCCCGTTCGCGCCGTTCGGCCCGGTCGGCGTGTCGGAATGCGGAACGGGGGCCCCTCGGCTATGAGGGACCCCCGTACGCGACGGTCGCGGCGCGGCCGGCCGGCGTTTCCGACCTGGTCGGGGCCGGTGTTCGCGACCCGGCCGGGGCCGGTGTCGGCGACTCAGCCCATGCTGGCCAGGAAGTCGCTGTAGAACAGGCCGAGGGCGATGGCGACGCCGATCCCGGCGATGATCCAGAACCGCACCACGATGTTGACCTCGCTCCAGCCGGCGAGTTCGAAGTGGTGCTGCAGCGGCGACATCCGGAACACCCGCTTGCCGGTGGTCCGGAAGGAGATGATCTGGATCACCACCGACATGGTGATGATCACGAACAGCCCGCCGATGATCGGCAGCAGCAGGATCGTCCGGGTGGACATCGCCATGCCGGCGATCAGACCGCCCAGGCCGAGCGCACCGGTGTCGCCCATGAAGATCCGGGCGGGCGAGGTGTTCCACCAGAGGAAGCCGACGCAGGCGCCGGCCGCCGCCCCGGCGATCAGCGCGATCTCCAGCGGGTCCCGCACGGCGTAGCAGTAGTTGTTCGGGTTGGCGGTGTAGCTCGGGTCGGCGCACCAGTGCCGGTACTGCCAGAACGCGATCAACGCGTACGCGGCCAGGACCATCACCGAGGCGCCGGTGGCGAGGCCGTCGAGGCCGTCGGTGAGGTTCACCCCGTTGGTGGCGGCCATCACCACGAAGATGATGACGATCACCGAGGCGATCTTGCCGATCTCCAGCGCCGGGATGTCCCGGATGAAGCTGAGCGTGGTGGCCCCGACGGTCTCGGTGTTGGTCGCCGCGCCGCTGGCGTCGGTCATCGTGCTCGGGAAGTAGAGCGCCACCACCCCGAAGATCGCGCCGACCAGGATCTGCCCGAAGAGCTTGCCGCGCTTGTTGAGACCGCCGCTGTGCCGCTTGCGGACCTTGAGGAAGTCGTCGATGAAGCCGACCGCCCCGGAGAACACCATCAGCCCCAGCAGCACCAGCGCCGTGATGGTCGGCTCGACCTGGGCGATCTGCGCGTCCGGCAGCGTGGTCAGGGCCAGGTGACCGGCGACGTACGCGATCACCGTGGCCAGGATGAAGACCACGCCGCCCATCGTCGGCGTGCCCTTCTTGCCCTGGTGCATCGCCGGGCCCTCGGCCCGGATCGGCTGGCCGGCCTTGAGCCGGGTGAACACCTTGATCGCGATCGGGGTGCCGAGCAGCGAGATCAGGAACGCCACGCCGACGGCGATGATCACCGCCCTCATGCGGCGTCCCCGTTCCCGGTGGCGCCGGTGCGCAGCGCGTCGGCCACCTCCCAGGTGCGGTACCGGGAGCCCTTCACCAGGACGACATCGCCCGGCCGTAGCTCGCTGCGCAGCACCTCGACGGCCGCCGCCTGATCGGTGAGCAGCACCGACTCTCCTCCCCAGTCACTTACCGCTGTCGCGCCCTCGTGGATCGGCGTCGCCGGCTCACCCACCACGAGCAGCCGGTCCACGCCCAGCTCCGCCGCGAGCCGGCCCACCTCCCGGTGCCCGTCGCGTTCGAAGTCGCCCAGCTCGGCCATGTAGCCGAGCGCGGCAAAGATACGCCCTTCGCGGCGCATGCCGGCAAGCGCGCGCAGCGCCACCGCCATCGACGCCGGGTTGGCGTTGTACGAGTCGTCGATCACGGTCACCCCGTCGGGCCGGTCGAAGACGTCCATCCGGCGGGTGGAGACCAGCCCCAGCTCGCCGAGGGCGCCGGCCACCTCGGCCAGCGGCATCCCGAGCTCGCGAGCCACCGCCGCCGCGGCCAGCGAGTTGGAGACCTGGTGCCGGCCGGTCAGCCCGAGCCGCACCGGGGCGCTTCCCTCCGGGGTGACCAGCGTGTACGACGGCCGACCCCGGTCGTCCAGCGACACGTCGACCGCCCGGACGTCGGCGTGCGCGGCCTCGCCGTACCGGACCACCCGGGCGCCGGTGCGCGCGGCCATCGCGTCGACCAGCGGGTCGTCGGCGTTGAGCACGGCCAGCCCGTCGGCCGGCAGCGCCTCGACCAGCTCCCCCTTGGCCAGGGCGATGTTCTCCACCGAGCCGAACTCGCCGAGGTGCGCGACCCCGACGTTGAGCACCACGGAGATCCGCGGCGGCACCACGTCGCACAGGTAGCGCACGTGCCCGATCCCCCGGGCGCCCTTCTCCATCACCAGGAAGCGGGTCTCCGGCGTGGCCTGCAGGGCCGTGTACGGGTGGCCCAGCTCGTTGTTGAACGAGCCGGGCGGGGCCACCGTCGGGCCGAGCCGGACGGTGAGCTGGGCGATCAGGTCCTTGGTGGTGGTCTTGCCCGACGAGCCGGTCAGCCCGATCACGGTCAGCTGCGGCAGCCGCCCCACCACCGCGCGGGCCAACCGGCCCATCGCGGTCAGCGCGTCTCCCACCAGCACCATCGGCACCCCGGGCACCTCGCGGGTGCCGAGCACCGCCACCGCGCCGGCCTCCACCGCACCGGCCGCGTAGTCGTGCCCGTCGACCTTCTCGCCCGGGAACGCGACGAAGAGCGCCCCGGCGGTGACCTTGCGCGAGTCGAACTCGACCGGGCCGGTGACCCGGGCCGCCGGGTCGGCGCCGACGAGACGGCCGTCGACGGCCGAGGCGACCTCGGCCAGGCTCAGCGGGATCACCGTCGGCCCGCCAGGTCCCCGAAGCGGGCGCCGAGCGCCTCCGCCAGCTCCACCCGGTCGTCGAACGGGTGCACCTCGCCGGCGACCTCCTGGCCACGCTCGTGGCCCTTGCCGAGCAGCGCCACCACGTCGCCGGGCTCGGCGAGCCGGACCGCCTCGGCGATGGCGGCCCGCCGGCCCGGGGCCTCGATGATCCGGGCGGGGGCGCCGGCCGCGTACGCCCCGGCGAGCACCTCGGCCCGGATCGCGGCCGGGTCCTCGGTGCGCGGGTTGTCGTCGGTCACCAGCACCACGTCGGCGCCCCGCGCCGCGGCGGCGCCCATCACCGGCCGCTTGCCCCGGTCCCGGTCACCGCCCGCGCCGATGACGCAGATCAGCCGACCCGCGCTCAGCTCGCGCAGCGCGGCCAAAGCGGCCACGATGGCGTCGGACTTGTGCGCGTAGTCGACCACGCCGCGCACCGGACCGGCCGCGCTGACCAGCTCCAGCCGCCCCGGGACGCCGCCGCAGGCGGCCACCCCCTCGGCGGCGACCGCCGGGTCCACCCCGGCGGCCACCAGGCTGGCGATGGCCAGCAGCGCGTTGGCCACGTTGTGCCGGCCGGGCAGGGCCACCCCGGCGGGCAGCGCCAGGCCGTCCGGGCCGTGGACGGTGAAGCGCTGGGCGTACCCCTCGCCCCCGACCTCGTCCGCCCACCAGGTGGCCGCGCGGTCGCCGGCCGCCGAGTAGCTGACCGTGGCGGGCTTGAACAGCGGGCGCAGCGCCGGGTCGTCGAGGTTGAGCACCTCGAAGGCACAGCGGCCGTCGAAGAGCCGCGCCTTGGCCGCGAAGTAGTCGGCCGAGTCGGCGTGGAAGTCGAGGTGGTCGGAGCCGAAGTTGGTGTAGCCGCCGACGGTGAACCGGACCCCGCCGACCCGCCCCATCGCCAGGGCGTGGCTGGAGACCTCCATGACCAGCGCGGTCACCCCGCGCTCGCGCGCGGCGGCGAGCATGGCGTGCAGGTCCGTCGCCTCCGGGGTGGTCCGCACGCTGTCGATCACCAGATCGCCCAGCCGGGTCTCCACGGTGCCGATCAGGCCGGTGGTGTGCCCGCCGGCGCGCAGGCCGGACTCCACCAGGTAGGCCGTCGAGGTCTTGCCGGCCGTGCCGGTGACCCCGATCACGGTCAGCCCCTCGGTCGGGTCGCCGTAGACGGCGGAGGCGAGGTCGCCGAGCACCGCCCGGGGGTCGGGCACCACCAGGGCGGGCAGGCCGGCCGCGGTCACCGCGGCGGCGCCGGCCGGGTCGGTCAGCGCGGCCACCGCGCCGGCCGCCGCGGCGGCCGCGGCGAACTCCGCGCCGTGCCGGCGGGCGCCGGGCAGCGCGGCGTACAGGTCGCCGGGACGGACCTCCTGGCTGGCGTGGGTCGCCCCGGTCACCGCCACGTCGGCGGCGGCCTCCGGCGGCGCGACGGCGAGCCGGGCGGCGAGGTCGCCGAGCCGGACTCCGGGCACGGTACGGGGACGTGGATTGCCGGGCACGGCGTCAGACCCTACCCGGTCGTCCGGTTCCGACCGCACAGCCGCCCCGGTGGTTCGTCCCCACTCACCGATGATGTCCCGCCGTGGCTGTTCAGCGCGGAAAGACCTCGAACTTGGGGGCCTTGCCGCCCGACGGGGGAACCCGGTAATGCCGCAGCGTGAAGCCCATCATCTCGCGGAAGGCGGGCGCGGCCACCGTGCCACCCTCGCCGCCGGGGCTCCACACGAAGACCGCCACCACGTACCGGGGCTTCTCCGCCGGGGCCATCCCGATGAACGAGCCGACCTCGCCGGGCTGCTTGTCCCCGTCGACCAGCCGCCAGCCGGTGCCGGTCTTGCCGGCGACCCGGTAGCCGGGCACCGCCGCGGCCACGCCGGTCGCCCCGTCGACGGTGGTGACCGCCTCCAGGATGGTGCGCAGCGCGGCGGCGTTGGCCGGGCTGAGCACCGGCCGGGTGACCGGCGGCCCGGCGGCCGTCCGCTTCCCGTCCGCCCCGCTGATCACCTCCTTGATCAGGTGCGGCTGGACGTACGTGCCGTTGTTGGCGATGGCGGCGTACGCGGCGGCCATCTGCAGGGGCGTGGCGTCCACGCTGTGCCCGATCGGCACCGACCCGTTCGACGAGTCGCTCCACTCGTCGGCGGGCAGCAGCCGCCCGGAGGCCTCCCCCGGCATCCCCTCGCCGGTGGGCTGCCCCAGCCCGAACCGCTTCTGGTAGTCGATCAGCCGGTCCCGGCCCAGTTCGTCGGCGATCTTGATGGTGCCGACGTTGGACGAGAAGGCCATCATCCCCGGCAGGCTCATCCGCCGGCCGTTCGCCGGGTGGGTGTCGGCGAAGGTCGTGTCGCCCTTGGTGACGGTGTTGGGGATGGGCAGGGTGCTGTCTGGAGTGATCACGCCCTCCTGCAACGCCGCGCCGAAGGTGATCGCCTTGTGCACCGACCCCGGGTCGACCACGAAACTGGTCGCCGCGTCCTCCCGGTCGGTCGGCCGGCTCGGCTCCGGGTTGGCCGCGTTGTAGCTGGGGTGGCTGGCCTGGGCCAGCACCTCGCCGGTCGCCACGTCCAGCACCACGGCCGCGCCGACGCTGCCCCGGGTCTGCGCCATCTGCCGGCCGAGCACCTGCTGCACCTGGTACTGCAGGTCCCGGTCGATGGTGAGCACCAGCGAGCTGCCCGGCTTGGCCGGGGTGGTCTGGCTGTAGCCGCCGGGGATGGGGGCGTCCAGGTCGCCCTGGCCCGCCTCGTAGACGCGCCGGCCGTCCTTGCCCTGGAGCACGTCGTCGTAGCGCGCCTCCAGCCCCTCCAGGCCGTTCATGTCCTGGCTGACGAAGCCGACCAGGTTGGCGGCCAGGTCGCCGCCGGGCACCTCGCGCCGCTCGTCGCGGTGGGTGCCGATGCCGTCGAGGTCGAGCGCCTCGATCTGTTTGGCCCTCGGGATGTCGACGCCCCGGGCCAGGTACTGGAACTGCGACTCGCCGCCGCCGGGCAGGCCGCGCCGCTTCATCTTCTCGGCCAGCTCGGAGGCGGGCACGCCGAGCAGCGGGGAGAGCAGCCGGGCGCTGGTCGCCCGGTCCTTGACCTGGGTCGGGTCGGCGAAGACGTACCGGGCCTCGACGCTGCGGGCCAGCGGCGCGCCGGTGCGGTCGACGATGGCGCCGCGCGGGGCGGGCAGGTCGACCCGGGTGAGCCGGGAGTCGATGCCCCCACCCGCGTACGCCGGGGTGTCCACCGCCTGGAGGAAGACCAGCCGGATGCCGATGGTGACGAAGAGCGCCAGCACGAGCATGGTGCCCAGCCGCAGCCGGCGGCGCGGCTCGGCCAGCTTCGGCGGCCGGCGCGGCTTGCGGGCGGGGCGGCGGGCCGCTGGACGCTCCGGCCGGCGCGGCGTGCGCCCGCCGGCCCGGCGGCGCGGCGGGGCCAGTTCCTCCTCGTCGTCGGTCCAGGCCGGCCGGGTCGGGACGGTGCGGATGACGCCGGCCCGGGCGACCGGGGCGGCCTCCCGCCGCCCGGCGCGCGCCCCCGCCCGGCCGCCGTCGAGCACCTGCAACGCCGGGCGGAACGGGTCGCCGGAGCGGCCCGCCCGGGGGGTACGCCGCTGGCCGGCCCGCTCCTCACGGCCGGCGGCCCGCTCCTCGCCGCTCTCCCGGATGGTCCGGCCCCGAGGGGTGTACGCCCGGGCGTCGGAGATCCCGCCGATCCCCGGCTCGCCGGTCCGCGGGTCCCCGCCCCGGCCGGCCCGGGACGGGCCGCGCCGGGAGCCCGTGGTGGGGTCCCGGCGCGGTTCGTCCGATCTCGGCGGCACTGCTATCCCCCGTTGCCCTGCTGGCTGGTGATCGCCGGCTGCCCGTCGGCGGGCTGCGGCACGCCGATCATCCGGCCGTCCGGCAGCCGGATGTACGCCGGCTCGCCGGCCTCGACCAGGCCGAGCTTGCGCGCCTCGGCGGTCAGGTTGCCCGGCGCCCGGGCCTCCTCGATCTGCTTGTTCAGCTGCTGCTCGTCCACGTCGAGGCGGGACTGCTGCTGCTGGAGCTGCTGGAGCTTGAAGGCGTTCTCGTTGATCTTCGTGTTCACGGCCAGGATGCCCAGCACCCCGCCGACGACCAGCACCACGATCAGCGCCGCGAACGGCGCCCGCGGCACCCGCACCGGCGCCGGCGGAGCGACCCGCAGCCGGGGCCGGGCGGCCGTGGTGTCGGCGACCTTCTCGGCCGGCCGCAGCGCGGCGTTGCCCTGGACCGGGAACTCGCGCGCCCCCCGGGCGCGAGTCTCCCCCTGCCGGCCGGCGAGGTCCGCCGGCTTGTCGCCGCGCGTGGTGCGCTGCGCCGCGGTCCGGCCCCCCGACCGCGGTGCGCGCTGCCCGACGGCCTCCCGGCCGTCGCGCTTGTTGACGTTCATGTCCCCTCCCCCTCTTCGTCCGTCCCTCTGCCGTCCCCCGGCGCCGACCCACGGTCCACTGTGGATCCCGGCGTCGACCCCGTCCCCGGTTGGTGCATCGCCTTGACCCGGCGGCGGTACCGTTCGCGGTCGGTCCGCCCCTGCTGCTCGGTGGCCGGGTCGAGTCGCTCCGCGGCCCGCAGGCGCACCGAGGCGGCGCGCGGGTTCACGGCGACCTCCGCCTCCCCGGGAAGCTCGGCGCCCCGGCTGAGCAGCCGGAACGTCGGGCCCGACCCGGGAAGTTCCACCGGAAGGTCGATCGGGCCCTTACTGCGGACCCGGTCGGCGAGCGCCTGCTTGGTGAGCCGGTCCTCGAGCGAGTGGTAGGACAGGACCACCATGCGGCCGCCCACGTTGAGCTTGTCCAGAGCGGCCGGCAGCGCCGTCTCCAGCGCTGCCAGCTCCCTGTTTACCTCGATCCGTAAAGCCTGAAACGTTCTCTTGGCCGGGTGTCCACCCGTTCGCCGGGCTGGTGCCGGAATGCTCTCCCTGACCAGCTCGGCGAGCCGGGCCGAGGAGGTGATCCGGCCGCGCTCGCGCTCCCGGATGATCGCCGAGGCGATCCGCCCGGCGAATTTCTCCTCGCCGTAGACCCGCAGCACCCGGGCCAGGTCCGGGTGCGAGTAGGTGTTGACCACCTCCTCGGCGGTCACCCCCCGGGTCTGGTCCATCCGCATGTCCAGCGGCGCGTCCTGGGCGTACGCGAACCCGCGGTCGGGCGCGTCCAGCTGCAACGAGGAGACCCCCAGGTCGAACAGGATCCCGTCGATGCCCGGGTAGCCGAGCTGGTCCAGCACCTCGGGCAGCTCGTCGTAGACGGCGTGCACCAGGTGGATCCGGTCGGCGAAGCGAGCCAGCCGGACCCGCGCGTGGGCGAGGGCCTCGGTGTCCCGGTCCAGGCCGATCAGCACCGTCCGCGGGTGCCGTTCCAGCACCGCCTCGGCGTGCCCGGCCAGCCCCAGCGTCGCGTCGACGTGCACCGTCCGGTCACCCCGGTCCAGCGCGGGGGCCAGCAACTCGAGACACCTCTCGAGCAGCACCGGCACGTGCGTGCCGCGTAGCTCCCCCATGTCGACCCCCACTGGTTGAAAGTTCCGTTCGGTCCTGCGACCCTGCTCGTCGGACGACGCCGTGCCGTCGTACCGCCAGATCCCCATCCGCTCCCGCTTCGCCTCCCGAGGCCGCGGCCCCGGAGACTGATCGTGCGCCTGGCACCGGGGAAGGGGTGCCAGGAACTCGAAAGCGGCTGGAGATCTCGCAGTACGTCGGGCGTCGCCACGCCCTACAGGCCGCCGGGCAGCACCCCCTCCTCGATGTCGGCGAAGTCGTCTTCGCTCTCGGCGAGATAGGTCTCCCAGGCCGCCTTGTCCCAGATCTCCACCCGGGTGCTCGCCCCGATCACCACCAGGTCCCGGTCGAGCGCGGCGTACGACCGGAGGTGGGCCGGGATGGTGACCCGTCCCTGCTTGTCGGGGACCTCGTCGTGCGCGCTGGCGAAGAAGACCCGGCTGTAGGCCCGGGCCGCCTTGTGTGTCATCGGCTGCGCGCGCAACTGGTCCGCGATCCGCTGGAACTCGGGCGTCGGGAAGACGTAGAGGCAGCGCTCCTGCCCTTTGGTGATCACGACACCCCCCGCCAGCTCGTCCCGGAACTTCGCCGGAAGGATCAACCGGCCTTTGTCGTCCAGGCGCGGAGTGTGGGTGCCGAGGAACATCGGCCCTACCCCCTCGCCCTTTAGCGGCGTTCGCGGCGCCGCTGACCCCCCGGGCCGGTGGGCCCTCCCGGCCTCACCATCGCGCCCCACTCTACTCCACTTCCCTCCACCTGCAACCAGAAACGCCCGCGTGGCGCGCCGCTCTGCCGGGCAAAAGCGCACGTCAGAAGGGGTGGAGCGGAGTGGAGGGCCGGAGCGCCCCCGAGCCGCGTCCGCTACCCGACACCGGTCGACTCCGACCGGCGGAGCGCGGGGCGACCGGACGCCCGAGAAGGATCCGGCCGAACGGTTCGCCGTCGGCGGCGATCTGGTGGGCGTGCGGGTCCGGTAACCTCGCTCGGGTGACGGACGCGAAGATGCCCCTGCGGGCAAAGGTGGCCAGCTCCGTGTCCCGGACGGCCGCGGCCCTGTCGCGCGCCGCCGGCCGGGGCGACGGCTCGGTGATCGGTGGCTGGATCGGGCTGAAGATCGATCCCGACCTGCTGGCCCACCTCTCTGCCGGCCGCGCCATCGCGCTGATCTCCGGCACCAACGGCAAGACCACCACCACCCGGCTCGCCGCCGCCGCCGTCGGGGTGCTCGGTCGGGTGGCCACGAACTCCTTCGGCGCCAACATGCCGACCGGCCACACCTCCGCCCTGGCCAAGGCCGGCAGCACCCCGTACGCGGTGCTGGAGGTCGACGAGCACTACCTCGCGCAGGTGCTGGAGGCCACCGAGCCGCACGTGGTGGCGCTGCTCAACCTCTCCCGCGACCAGCTGGACCGGGCCAAGGAGGTCGCCATGATGGCGCAGCTCTGGCGCGCGGCGCTGGTCCGGCACGCCGACGTGCGGGTGGTGGCCAACGCCGACGACCCGATGGTGGTCTGGGCGGCCACCCCGCCGGCCGACCCGGCGCGCGGGGTCAACCCGCCGCACGTCACCTGGTTCAGCGCCGGCCAGCGCTGGCACGACGACTCCTGGGTCTGCCCGGAGTGCGGCTCCACCATCCAGCGCTCAGGAGAGCAGTGGTGGTGCACCGGCTGCCCGCTGCGCCGGCCCGAGCCGCAGTGGACCGTGGAGGACGAAGGCGTCCTCGACCCCACCGGCGCCTGGCACAAGGTGGCCCTCCAGCTTCCCGGCAAGGTCAACATCGGCAACGCGGCCACCGCGCTGGCCGTCGCCGCCGAGTTCGGGGTACGCCCCGTCGACGCGGTCTCCCGGCTGGGCACGGTCACCTCGGTCGCCGGCCGCTACGCCCAGGTCGACCGGGACGGGCGCAACATCCGGCTGCTGCTGGCCAAGAACCCGGCCAGCTGGCTGGAGGCGTTCGACATGGCCGACGTGGCGCCGACGCTGCTCTCCATCAACGCCCGCGACCCCGACGGGCTGGACACCTCCTGGCTCTTCGACGTCGACTTCGCCCCGCTGCGCGGCCGGCAGGTGCTGATCACCGGCGACCGGGCGTACGACCTGGCGGTCCGGCTCGACGTCAACGCCGTGCCGTTCCAGCACGTGCGGACGTTCGACGAGGCGGTCCGGGCGGTCCCGCCGGGCCGGCTGGAGGTCATCGCGAACTACACCGCCTTCCAGGACATCCGAGCGGAGTTGGACCGTGTCAACTGAGAGCCTGCGCATCGTCTGGATCTACCCCGACCTGCTCTCCACCTACGGCGACCGGGGCAACATGCTGATCCTGGCCCGCCGGGCGCAGCTGCGCGGGATGCCGGTCGAGGTGCTGGAGGTCCGCTCCGACCAGCGGCTGCCCGCCACCGCCGACATCTACCTGATCGGCGGTGGCGAGGACGGCCCGCAGGCGCTGGGCGCCCAGCGGCTGCTCGCCGACGGCGGCCTGCACCGGGCGGTCGCCCAGGGCTCGGTGGTCTTCGGCGTCTGCGCCGGCTACCAGCTGCTCGGCACCTCCTTCTTCGCCAAGGGCACCAGGTACGCCGGGCTGGAGCTGCTCGATCTCTCCTCCGACCGGGGCCCCACCCGGGCCGTCGGCGAGCTGGCCGGCGAGATCGACCCGCGGCTCGGCGTACCGGCGCTGTCCGGGTTCGAGAACCACGGCGGGCGCACCCACCTCGGCCCCGGCGTCTCGCCGCTGGCCCGGGTCACCGCCGGGGTCGGCAACGACGGCGCCACCGAGGGCGCCTGGCGCGGCAAGCTGCTCGGCACGTACTCGCACGGGCCGGCGCTGGCCCGCAACCCGGCCCTGGCCGACCTGCTGCTGCGCTGGGCCACCGGGGTGCACCAGCTCCCGCCGCTGGACGACACCTGGGCCGACCGGCTCCGCTCCGAGCGCCGCGCCGCGGTGGCCGCCGCCGACCGGGCATGATCCACGCCGTCCGGCGGCTGCTCGGCCAGCCGTCCGGGCGTCGCTTCGCCGCGCTGCTGCTCCTGCTCGCCGGTTTCGGGGTGCTGCTGCTGGTGGTGCCCCGGCCGGACGTCGCCCGGCTGCCGCGCCTCGCCGACTCCCTCGGCGGGTACGCCCCGCTCGCGGCAATCGCCGCCGGGGCGGTGCTGCTGGTCGCGCTGGTCCCGCGGACCTTCGTCACGCTCGCCTCCGGCGCCATCTTCGGCCCCCTGGAGGGCGCCGCGTACGCGCTCGGCGCGGCCCTGCTCGCCGCAGCGATCGGCTTCGCGGTCGGCCGGGTGCTGGGCCGGGAGTTCGTCGCGGAACACCTCCGGGGCCGGCTGGCCCGGCTCGACGGCTGGTTCGCCCGACAGAGCGTGCTGGGGGTGATCACCGTCCGGCTGCTGCCCATCGCCGGCTTCGGCCTGGTCAGCTACGGCTACGGCACCACGGGTGCGCGGGTGCTGCCGTTCCTCGCCGGCAGCCTGCTCGCCTCCGCCCCGACCGCGTTCGGCTACGCCGCGATCGGCGCGGCGGTCAGCTTGCCGGGCGAGATCAACTGGTACGCCGCCGCCCCCGCCAGCCTCGGCCTGATCGCCAGCGCCGTGCTGATCCACCGCTGGTGGCGGGCCGAACGGCAGCGCCGGCTCGGTGCGACGGAGCCGCGACCGTGACGGGTGGTAGCCGGCCGGGGGGTGCGCACCCACCGGCGCACCGTGGAGTCGACCCTCCACGCCTGAAGCCCTCTCCGCCGCCGGCCGTGTACGGCCCGGGCGTGTCGCGGCCCGAAGTGAACGTGGCCGAGGAGCGTGATGACTGTGAGGCATAAATATGCCGCACAGTCATCACGCTCGTCTCGCCGTGTGCCACCACGGACGTCACGCTCCGTGTCCCGGCCTTTTGGGCGGCGTTCCCCGATGGACCGGGCCGCGCCCGACCGCCGCGGGCCGGTGGGTCATTCCGACGGGTGGACCAGCCTCGCCTCGTAGGCGGCGATGACCAGGTGCACCCGGTCGCGGACGCCGAGCTCTGCCCCACCCCCCGCCCCAAGATCCGCCCACTTTCAGAGAAAGAGTGCCCGTGCGGAACAGCCACTCTTTCTCTGAAACTGCAAGCCGCCGGCCGGGGGCGGGGGGGGTCAGGCGACTACGGAGACCATGCGGCCCTTGACGACGATGACCTTGCGGGGTTCCTTGCCGGCCAGCGACGACGCGACCGCCTCCAGGGCCGCCGCGCGGACGGTCTCCTCGGACGCGTCGGCGGGGACCTCGACCCGGCCGCGGACCTTGCCGTTGATCTGCACCGGGTACGTCACCGTCTCCGCGACCAGCAGCGCCGGGTCGGCGGTCGGGAAGTCCGCGTACGTCAGCGAGGTCTCGTGCCCCATCCGCCGCCACAGCTCCTCGGCCACGTGCGGGGCGAACGGCGCCAGCATCAGCACCAGCGGCTCGGCCACCTCGCGCGGGGTCTCCGACAGCCGGGTCAGCCCGTTGGTCAGCTCGATCAGCTTGGCGACCGCGGTGTTGAACCGGATCGCCTCCATGTCACCGCGGACCCCGTCGACGACCTTGTGCAGCAGCCGCCGGGTCGCCTCGTCGGCCGGGGCGTCGGTGACCCGCAGCGCGCCGGTCTGCTCGTCGACGATCGCCCGCCAGACCCGCTGCAGGAACCGGTACGACCCGACGACCGCCCGGGTCTCCCACGGGCGGGACACCTCCAGCGGGCCCATCGACATCTCGTAGACCCGGAACGTGTCGGCGCCGTACGCGGCGCACATCTCGTCGGGCGTGACGACGTTCTTCAGGGACTTGCCCATCTTGCCGTACTCGCGCTTGACCTGGGTGTCGCCCAGGTAGAAGCCGCCGTCGCGCTCGATCACGTCCTCCGCCGGCACGTAGGCGCCCCGGGCGTCGGTGTACGCGTACGCCTGGATGTAGCCCTGGTTGAACAGCTTGCGGAACGGCTCGAACGACGAGACGTGGCCCAGGTCGTACAGCACCTTGTGCCAGAAGCGGGCGTACAGCAGGTGCAGCACGGCGTGCTCGGCGCCGCCGACGTACATGTCGGTTCCCCCGCAGTCGCCCTCGCCGCGCGGGCCCATCCAGTACCGCTCGTTCTCCGCGTCGACGAACCGGTCCGGGTTCGTCGGGTCCAGGTAGCGCAGCTCGTACCAGCAGGAGCCGGCCCACTGCGGCATCACGTTGGTCTCGCGGGTGTAGCGCTTCGGGCCGTCACCCAGGTCCAGCTCGACCTCGACCCAGTCGCGCCGCCGCGACAGCGGGGTCTCCGGGTTGCTGGCGGCGTCGTCGGCGTCGAAGGTGCGCGGCGAGAAGTCGTCCACCTCGGGCAGCTCGACCGGCAGCATCTCCTCGGGCAGCGCGATCGCCGCGCCGGTCTCGTCGTACACGATCGGGAACGGCTCGCCCCAGTAGCGCTGCCGGGAGAACAGCCAGTCGCGCAGCCGGTAGGTGACCGCGCCGGCGCCGTGCCCGTTGGCCTCCAGCCACTCGATGATCGCCGCCTTGGCGTCGGCGACCCCCAGGCCGTTCAGGTCCACGCCGCGGTCGGGCGCGGCGCTGTTGATCGCCGGGCCCTCCCCGGTGTACGCCTTGCCGTCGAAGCCCTCCGACGGCTGCACGGTCCGCACGATCGGCAGCTCGAAGACCTCGGCGAACGCCCAGTCCCGCTCGTCCTGCGCGGGCACCGCCATGATCGCGCCGGTGCCGTAGCCGGCCAGCACGTAGTCGGCGATGAAGATCGGGATCTGCCCGCCGGTGACCGGGTTGACGGCGTACGCGCCGACGAAGACGCCGGTCTTCTCCTTCGTGTCGGACTGCCGCTCGACGTCGGTCTTGGCCGCCGCCGCCTTCCGGTACGCCTCCACGGCGGCGCGCGGGTTGGCGTGCCCGCCGGTCCAGGCGTCCTTCGTCCCGGCCGGCCAGGCCGCCGGCACCAGCGCGTCGACCAGCTCGTGCTCCGGGGCCAGCACCATGTAGGTGGCGCCGAAGATGGTGTCCGGCCGGGTGGTGAAGACAGTGATGCGGGCTTCGCCCGCAGAACCGGAATCACTGGTCGAGGTGGGGAAAAAGATGTGCGCGCCCTGGGAGCGGCCGATCCAGTTGCGCTGCATCAGCTTGATCGGCTCGGGCCAGTCCAGGGTGTCCAGGTCGTCCAGCAGCCGGTCGCCGTACGCGGTGATCCGCATCATCCACTGCTTCAGGTTGCGCTTGAAGACCGGGAAGTTGCCCCGCTCGGAGCGGCCGTCGGCGGTGACCTCCTCGTTGGCCAGCACGGTGCCCAGCCCCGGGCACCAGTTCACCGGGGCCTGCGAGACGTACGCCAGCCGGTGGTCGTCGACGATCGTCCGCCGCTCGGCCACGGTCAGCTCGGCCCAGGGCCGGCCGTCCGGGGTGGGGCGGTTGCCGCCCTCGAACTCGGCGATCAGCTCCGCGATCGGGCGGGCCCTGCGCACGTCCGGGTCGTACCAGGAGTTGAAGATCTGCAGGAAGATCCACTGGGTCCAGCGGTAGAAGTCGGTGTCGATGGTCGCCACCGAGCGGCGCTCGTCGTGGGCCAGCCCCAGCCGGCGCAGCTGCGCCTTGTACCGCTCGATGTTCGCCACGGTGGTGGTCCGCGGGTGGGTGCCGGTCTGCACCGCGTACTGCTCGGCGGGCAGGCCGAACGCGTCGAAGCCCATCGCGTGCAGCACGTTGCGCCCGGCCATCCGCTGGTAGCGGGCGAAGCAGTCGGTGCCGATGTAGCCCAGCGGGTGGCCGACGTGCAGGCCGGCGCCCGACGGGTACGGGAACATGTCCAGCACGTACAGCTTCTCCGCGCCGGCCCGGGGGTGGTCCGGGTCGGCCAGCGGGCCGGTCGGGTTCGGGGCGTGGAAGGTGCCCTCACGCGCCCAGACGTCCTGCCAACGCTGCTCGATCTCGTCGGCCAGGGCCGCGGTGTACCGGTAGGGGGGAATGTCGCCCGCCGGTGCGGCTGCCTCACTCATGGCGTCTCCTCGCTTCGCTCGTCGCCGCCGGCCATGCGCGGCCGGGCTGGGTGCTGACCTCGCTCGGCGTGGTCATGGGTCGGTATGGGGAGTGGATCCGCTCTCGGTGCGGCCCGCCCGGGCGGGCCCGGGGCACACGCCGGCCGGCGGAGGGCACAAAAAAGCCCCTCGCGCAGGAGGGGCCGCCGTGCTGTCGCGCGTCAGCGCATCAGCACGGCCCGGTAAGAAGCAGGAAGACTCCGGCCATGTCCGGCAGTGTACCTCGCCCGCCGGGCGCGCGGGTGGCCCGCCACCGCGGGTCGGCGCCGGGCCGGCCGGGACCACCCCCGCCGGGGCCCGCGCCGGTGCCCATCGTGATCATGGTGGGCACCGACAGCGACCGTCAGGTCCCCCGTTGCGGTGGATATTCGGGGCGTAACCGACCGTCTACCTGCGGGGGTCGGCGACAACGAGAAACATGGTTAGCCTGAGAACCAGTGAGATTTCTGCGGCAGACGTGGCTCGGCGTCGCGAACCCAACGGCGGGTCCAGGTGCTCTATACAGAGCTGCCGTTCCGGCGACGAGGAGGAGGCCCGTGACACAACAGACCTGGGACGAGGTGGGCGGCCTGCTGCCGCACGACCAGTTCCGCGCCGCCAGCGAAGCCATCGTGGCCAACATCGAGCAGGTCATCGAAGGCAAGACCGCGACCGTGCGCCTCGCCCTGGCCGTCCTGCTCGCCGAGGGACACCTCCTGATCGAGGACGTGCCGGGCGTCGGCAAGACCAAGCTGGCCAAGGCCCTCGCCCGCTCGATCGACTGCTCGGTCCGGCGGATCCAGTTCACCCCCGACCTGCTGCCCAGCGACGTCACCGGGGTCAGCGTCTACAACCAGGAGACGCACGACTTCGAGTTCCGTCCGGGCGCCGTCTTCGCCAACCTGGTGGTCGGCGACGAGATCAACCGGGCCTCGCCGAAGACCCAGTCCGCGCTGCTCGAGTGCATGGAGGAGCGGCAGGTCACCGTCGACGGGGTCACCTACCAGCTCCAGACGCCGTTCATGGTGATCGCCACCCAGAACCCGATCGAGATGGAGGGGACGTACCCCCTGCCGGAGGCCCAGCGCGACCGGTTCACCGCCCGGATCGCCATGGGCTACCCGGACCCCGGCGCCGAGCTGGCCATGCTGGACGGCCACGGCGCCACCGACCCGCTGCAGGAGCTGCGCCCGGTCTCCGACGCCGCGATGGTGCGCCAGCTGATCGCCACGGTCCGGCAGGTGCACGTCGCGGACGCGGTCAAGCAGTACGCGGTGGACCTGGTCACCGCCACCCGCGAGGCCCCCGACCTGCGCCTCGGCGCCTCCCCCCGGGCCACGCTCCAGCTGCTGCGCACCGCCCGCGCGGTCGCCGCGCTGGAGGGTCGCGACTACGTGCTCCCCGACGACCTGCAGGCGCTGGCGGTGCCGGTGCTGGCGCACCGGATCATCCCGACCGCCGACGCCCAGCTGGCCCGGCGCACCACCGACGCGATCGTCTCGGAGCTGGTGCACCGGCTGGCGCTGCCGCAGGAGCGCAAGCGCACCCCGTACGACACGCCGCGGCCCGCCGCGGGCAACGGCCGCGGGCCGTACGAGCCGCGGAGGCCCTGAGGTGCGCGACGGGCTGCGCGGCCTGACCACCCGCGGTCGCTCGTTCTTGGCGGCCGCGGTCGCGGCGGCGGTCTCCGCCGGCATCCTCGGCGAGAAGGACCTGCTGCGGGTGGCCGTGCTGCTCGCCGTCCTGCCGCTGCTCGCCGCGCTCTACGTCGGGCGCAGCCGCTACAAGCTGGCCTGCAACCGGTCGCTGGAGCCGCACCGGGTGCCGGTCGGGGCCAGCTCCCGGGTGGTGCTGCGCCTGCAGAACATGTCCCGCCTGCCCACCGGCACCCTGCTGCTGGAGGACCGGCTGCCGTACGCGCTGGGCAGCCGGCCCCGGGTGGTGCTGGAGCGGCTCGGCGCGCACCAGGCCAGCTCGGTGGCGTACACCGTCCGCGCCGACGTGCGCGGCCGGTACGAGGTGGGCCCGCTGGTGGTCCGGCTGACCGACCCGTTCGGGCTCTGCGAGCTGACCCGGGCCTTCCCCAGCACCGACCACCTGACCGTGATTCCCCAGGTCACCCCGCTGCCGACGGTCCGCCTCCCCGGCGAGTACGCCGGCAGCGGCGACAGCCGGGCCCGGTCGGTGGCGGTGCACGGCGAGGACGACGCCGCCACCCGGGAGTACCGGGTCGGCGACGACCTGCGCCGGGTGCACTGGAAGTCGACCGCCCGCACCGGCGAGCTGATGGTGCGCCGCGAGGAGCAGCCCTGGGAGAGCCGGGCCACCGTCGTGCTGGACACCCGGGCGTTCGGCCACCGCGGCGACGGCCCGACCGCCAGCTTCGAGTGGGCGGTCTCCGCCGCCGCGAGCATCGCGGTGCACCTGCGCCAGTCCGGTTACAAGCTGCGGCTGGTCACCGGCTCCGGTGCGGACGTGGACGCCACCGAGGGCGCGGGGGACGGCCTGCTCCTGGACCACCTGGCGGACGTCCGCCTCGACCAGCGCGGCGAGGTCGCCACCCTGGTGCAGCGGGTCCGGCAGCGCTCGGACGGCGGCCTGATCATCGCCCTGCTCGGTGCGGTGAGCACCGCCGAGGCCGAACTGCTGGCCGGGCTGCGCGCCAACGGGGCGACCTGCGTCGCCTTCCTGTTGGACAGCTCCACCTGGCTCAACCTGCCGGAAAAGGCCCGCGCCGAGTCGGAACGGGCGCACGGCGCGGCCGCGCTCGCCCTGCTCCAGGGCGGCTGGCGGGTGATCGGGGTCGACCACGGCGGCCGGCTGCCGGCGCTCTGGCCGCAGGCCGCCCGGGGCTCGCAGGGCTTCGCGTTGCGCGCGGCGCTCGCCGAGACGGTCGCCGGCGGCGTCCGATGACGGAAAGGGTGACGTCGTGATCGCGTCCCGGAACCTCGGCTTCGTGGCCGCCGCGGCGACTCTGCTCGCCGCGGCGCCGCTGTCCTCGATCTTCCAGCGCTGGACCTGGCTGATCGAGGCCGCCATCGCGGTGGCCGTGGTCGCCGGGGTGGCCGCGCTGACCCGACTGGTCCGGGCTCCCCTGTGGGGCCAGGTGCTGGGCATGCTGGCCGGCCTGCTGCTCGCCCTGACCTGGCTCTTCCCGGGCGGCACCGAACTGGTCGCGTTCCTGCCCACGCCGGCCACCCTGGCCCACTTCGGCGAGCTGTTGCAGGGCTCGTTGCAGGACATGCGCTCGTACGGCGTCGAGGTGCCGGACACCACCCCGCTGCTGTTCATCACCGCGCTCGGGGTGGGCTCGGTGGCGATCATGGTGGACGTGCTCGCGGTGGGGCTGCGCCGTCCGGCGCTGGCCGGCCTGCCGATGCTGGCGATCTACTCGGTGCCGGTGGCGGTCTACGTGGACAGCGTGCCCGCGCTGCCGTTCGTGGTCGGCGCCTCCGGCTACCTGTGGCTGCTGGTCACCGACAACGTCGACCGGGTACGCCGGTTCGGCCGCCGGTTCACCGGCGAGGGACGTGACGTCGACGTCTGGGAGTCCTCCCCGCTGGCCGCGGCCGGCCGCCGGCTGGCGGTGGTGGGCGTGGCGCTGGCCGTGGTGCTCCCGCTGGCCGTGCCCGGGATGACCGGTGGGCTACTCGACCAGGTCAACTCGACCGGCAACGGCACCGGCAACGGGCGGCCCGGCCAGGGCGGCAGCCCCGGCCGGATCGACCTGTTCGCCGCGCTCAGCGGCCAGCTCAACCAGAGCGAGGTGGCCGAGATGGTCAAGGTGACCACCACCGAGCCGAGCCCGTTCTACCTGCGCTTCGGCGTCGCCGACGAGCTGCGGCCGGACGGCTTCCGGGTGCGCCCGCCCAACGGCCGGCGGGTGGACCGGGACCTGCCCGCCCCACCGGCCCGCCAGGGTTCCGAGCAGCAGCGGTACCGGGCCACGGTCGAGGTCACCCGCAACCTGGAGATGCCGTTCGTGCCGGTGTACGCCGACCCGGTGAACGTCGACGGGCTCAGCCGCAACTGGCTCTACGACTCGAACCTCGGGGTGGTCTTCTCCAACCAGGACAACTCCCGGGGCAAGCGCTACTCCTTCGAATACGTCCGCTCGACGTTCACCCCGTCGGCCCTGCGCCGGGCCCGCTCCCTGCCCGCCGAGCACCCGATCGCCGTCCAGCAGACCCGGCGGCCGGCGGTGCAGCAGGTCGACCTGCTGGTGTCCCGGCTGGTCGAGGGGAAGCAGAACGACTACGACAAGGTCCGGGCGATCTACGACTACTTCTCCCGGGAGAACGGCTTCAGCTACTCGCTGAGCACCAAGGGTGGCACCAGCGGCGAGGAGATCGTCGACTTCCTCACCAGCAAGGTCGGCTACTGCCAGCAGTACGCGGCGGCGATGGCCTGGCTGGTGCGCTCCGCCGGCATCCCGGCCCGGGTGGCGTTCGGCTTCACCAACGGCACCAGCGCCGGCGACGACGCGTACGTGCTGACCAACCGCAACCTGCACGCCTGGACGGAGGTCTACTTCGACCAGCTGGGCTGGGTCCCGTTCGATGCGACCCCGGCGTACGCGGTGCAGGGCGCGAACCGCTCGGCCTGGGCCCCGGACAGCGACGCCCCGGACCCGGAGCCGTCGGAGACCAGCGCGCCGGGCGCCTCCCCGGAGGACCCGGCCGCCACGGCCGGGCCGGACCGGGAGGACGCCGCCGACCGGGACACCGACGCCGGCTTCGACGCGGCCGGCGGCGCCCCGACCCGGCGCGCGCCGAGCTGGCCCTGGTGGACGGCGGGTGCCGTGCTGGCGCTGATCGCCCTGTTCTGCCTGCCGGCCCTGCGGCGGATGGCGCTGCGGCGTCGCCGGCACGGCCGGCCGGCCCGGCCGGTCGCCGCCGTCGCCGGCGCCGGCGGCCCGGACGGGGCGGCCGGGGCGGGCGCCGACGCGCCCGGCATGGTCGTGCTGGGCGCGGACCACGACCGGGCCCGCGCCGACGCGCACGCGGCCTGGGACGAACTGCTCGACACGCTGGTCGACTACCGGGTACGCGTGGACCGCACCGAGACGCCCCGGGCCACCGCCGAGCGGCTGGCCCGCGAGGCCGTCGCCGACGACACCGCGTCCGCGGCGGCGGTACGGCTGCTCGGCCGGGCGGAGGAGCGGGCCCGTTACGCCCGTGACCCGCTCACCGGCGAGCCCTTGCACCCGGCGTTGACGGCGGTCCGGGGCGCCCTCGCCGCCCGGTCGGACCGGCGCACCCGGTTCATGGCGACCGTGCTGCCGCCGTCGGTGCTGCTGCGCTGGCGGCTGGCGGTGGCGGACTCGTCCTCCCAGCTGGTGGCCAGCGGCGGCAGGACCCGCTCACGGTTGCTGCGCTGGAACCCGCGCCGGCTGCTCGCCAACCGCGCCACCCGCCGCGCCTGACCCGCCCCCCACCCGGCCACGCGCTCGAGCCGCCCCGGCCCCGAGCACTTTCCGAGAAGGCGTGGCTATTCTTCGCCGGATAGCCACGCTTTCTCGGAAAATGCGTGAGGACAACTGGGCGTGCCGGGTGATGCCGCGTTGTCGGGCTCGGTCGCTGGACATTCCGTCTGCGGCGTCACGCGATATCGCCGACATGGCAGCATCACGCGCCGCCGAACCCCGCCACGACGCCGACATGGCAGCATCACGCGCCGCCGAACCCCGCCACGACGCCGACATGGAGTCGAAAGCCGGCCGGGGCACCCCGGCGCGTCGGGACCCAGACGGGTAGCGCGGCTGGACGCGTTCCAGATCAGCAGGTCGGTGGGGCGGCTTCGGATTGGGGCTGGACGTGCGGAAACGACGGAGGTGGCCGGACGCGTCCGGCACCCACCGTCGTGGCGACGCCCACCCGCCTCAGGGGCGGTGAGCGTTCAGCGATGTCCCTCCGGACGCTGCCGCCACCGGTCCTCCATGCGGTCCAGCAGCGACGGCCGTCGACCACCCGCGCGCCCGCGCGGACGACGGCGACTCGTCGTGCCACCCACCACGTGCAGGTCGGGTGACTGCGACCGGCGATGCGACTGCACCGCGTAGCCCAGCGCGGCCAGCATGACGACGAAGCCCGCCACTGCCAGCGGCGGAGTCTTGATCACCGCGCCGTAGACCAACAGGGCCAGGCCGACGACGACCACGCCGGCAGCGACGAGCAGGCGACGCCGCGCGTGGAAACGCGGGTCGCTGGCGCGCACGGCCGAGGCGAATTTGGGGTCCTCGGCAAGCGACCGCTCGATCTGCTCGAACAGCCGCTGCTCGTGCTCCGAGAGCGGCACGGCACTCCTCCCCGGTCACGTTGGTCGGCCCGGTCGGGCCGACAGACCGTGGCAGCCAACCGGCTGCTTGCCGTCAAGTCTACGAGGGGGCTCGCGCGTCGGAAAGCGGGACGACCTACGGCCGCGTCGGATTTTCGCCTCTACGGGTATCACGCTTGGCGAGCAGACTGGCCGGACCTATGACGGACCGCCCGAAACGGGCAGCCGCGGCGTCGGCGGCAGCTTCCGCCTCCCGCCAGCCGCGCTCGGGCGCGCCGAGGGTCAGCTGCTGTGGGGTCTCCGTCACCCCGGCCAACCCCTCCACCCGGACGCCGACCAGTCGGACGCGCTCGGCGGGGTCGAGAACGGTGTAGAGCGCCCAGGCGGTGTCGAAGATCTCCCGGGCGGTGTCGGTGGACACGCCGAGGGTGCGGGACCGGTTGACCGTGCGGAAGTCGGCCAGCCGCACCTTGAGCGAGACCGTCCGGCCGACCTGCCCGGCCCGGCGCATTCGGGCGCCGACCTTGTCGCTGAGGGCGAGCAGGGCGCGGCGGATCTCCACCGGGTCGGCGACGTCGGCGTCGAAGGTCACCTCGGCGCCGATCGACTTCTCCACGTGCTCGGGGCTGACCGTGCGCGGGTCGCGCCCCGAGGCCAACTCGTGCAGGTGGCTGGCGGACGCCTCGCCGACCGCCTTGCGGAGCATGCCGTACGGCGCCTCGGCCAGGTCGCCGATGGTGTTCAGGCCCAGCCGGCGCAGCGTCTCGGCGGAGCGCTCCCCCACCCCCCAGAGCGCGCCGACCGGCAGCGGGTGCAGGAACTCCAGCACCCGGTCGGCCGGCACCACGAGCAGGCCGTCCGGCTTGGCCCGGGTGGAGCCGAGCTTGGCCACGAACTTGGTCGGGGCCACCCCGACCGAACAGGTCAGCTCCTGCTCGGCCGCCACCCGTTCACGGATCCGGCGGGCGATCTCGGCCGGCGGCCCGAACAGCCGCCGGGCGCCGGCCACGTCGAGGAACGCCTCGTCCAGGGAGAGCGGCTCGACCAGCGGGGTGACGTCCCGGAAGATCTGCATGACCGCCCGGGAGGCGGCCGTGTACTGCGCGAAGTCGGTCGGGAGGTAGACCGCGTGCGGGCAGAGCGCCCGGGCGCGCATGGTGGGCATGGCGCTGCGGACACCGTACCGCCGGGCCTCGTAGCTGGCGGAGCTGACCACGCCGCGCGGCCCGACGCCACCGACCACCACGGGCCGGCCACGCAGCTCGGGGCGGCGACGCACCTCCACCGAGGCGAAGAAGGCGTCCATGTCGACGTGCAGGATCGGGCTGCCGGAGTCGTCGGCGTCGGGACCGAAACGCGGGTCACCACCACCGCGCGGCAACGACTGGCTCCGACCCATTCCCGCAGGTTAGCCCGCCGGTACGACAGCCCGACCGGTCAGCCCCGCACCACCAGCAGCGGGATGGTCAGCTCCGCCGCCGTGTCCGCCCCGTGGTACGCCACCAGCCGGGACACCGCGGGCGGCTCGGAGCGGCTGGCCAGCACGGCGTACGTGCCGTGGCAGGTCACCACGACGTCGCCGATGCGCCGCAGGTGCTCCTCCGGCACCGGGCCGAACCGCCCGGCGGCCACCGCCTCCCCCCGGGTCTCCACCCGGGCGGCCGGGCCGAGCACCGCCGACCAGGCGGCCACCACGTCGTCGACGGCGCCCGGCTCGACGTGCAGGTAGCGCACCCGCGGCTCCCCGGCGACGACCCGCACCCCGGCCCGCAGCCGGGAATCGGTGTCCAGGTCGAAGCGGTGCGCGGCGGGCACGTCGAGCTGCCCGTGGTCGGCGGTGACCAGCAGCGCGGCGTCCGGCGGCAGCCCGTCGACGAGCCGGGCGAGCAGCGCGTCCACCTCGGCGGCGGCGATCCGCCAGGGCGCGGAGTCGACGCCGGTGAGGTGACCGTGCCGGTCCAGGTCGGGGTGGTAGCCGGAGACCAGGGTCGGCCCGGGGCCGGCGGCGAGCGCGGCGAGCATCGTCGCCGCCAGGGCGTCCACCCCGGTGGCGCCCCGGTAGTCGCCACCCCGGTTGGCGGCCAGGGTCAACCCGCTGCCGGCGAACTCGGGGCGGCTGACCACGGTCACCGCGACACCGGCCGCCCGGGCCCGCTCCCACTGGGTACGGACCGGCTGCCAGGTCAGCGGCTCCGGGTCGCCGGCCCACTCGATGTGGTTGAGCACCCGGTCGGTGCCGGGCACCCGGACGGTGAAGCCGAGCACCCCGTGCGGCCCGGGCGCGACGCCCGCGCCGAAGCTCACCAGGCTGGTCGGGGTGGTGGAGGGAAAACCCGAGGTCAGCGGCCGACCGACGGTGGCGGCGAGCCCGGCCAGGGTCGGCGCGTACGGCGCTGCCGTCGGGATCTGGTACCAGCCGAGCCCGTCGACCAGGAGCACGGCGATCCGCCGCACCCCGGCCAGCCGGGGGGTGAGCCCGAGCAGGTCGACCGCGCCGGGCACGCCGAGCACCGCCAGCGCGCTGGGCACCACGTCGGCGAGGCTGCCGCCGCCGTAGCGGGGCGCCACGACGACCAGCGGATCGGCCGGTGCGGTGGGGGTCATGCCGTCATGCCGGCCGGCGGGCGAACAGGTGCAGCTGGGCGGCGAGGTCCCGGTACGGCGACCGGGCGGCGAGGGCCCGTTCCAGCTCGACCAGGCTGCCCGGCTGGCCGTCGGCCACGGCGGCGGGGAGCAGGTCGGCGAGGACGCGTACCCCGTGGATCTCCTCGACGGTGAGCCCGGCGGCGCGCAGCAGCGCGGCGGCGCCGTCGGCGTCGAAGCGCCGGCGCAGGGTGTCGCGCGGCCCGGCGGAGCCGTCCGGGGCGGCGGCGAGCGCGGCGGCGACGTCCAGGTGGCCGTTCATCGCCCGGGCCAGCACGGCGGCGGCCCGGCCGGCGACCAGCACGCTGGCCGCGCCCCCGGGTCGCAGCGCGGCGGCCAGCGCGCTGACCACCGGCGTGGGGTCGTCGACCACCTCCAGCACGGAGTGGCAGAGCACCAGGTCGGCGCTGGCCGGTTCGACCAGCCCGGCCAGGGCGTCGCCGTCGCCCTGCACGGCGCGTACCCGGGCGGCGACCCCGGCCTCGGCGGCCCGGCGGGTCAGCGCGGCGAGCGCGTCGGGGCTGGCGTCGACGACGGTGACCCGGTGCCCGGCCTGGGCGAGCGGGACGGCGAAGCCGCCGGTCCCACCGCCGACGTCGAGCACGGTCAGCTCGGCGCCGGCACGTCGGTCCAGCTCGGCGGCGAGGACCGACCAGATGACAGCGGTACGGGGGGTCAACGGTGGCCCGGTGAACCGGCCTCGGGTGGTCTGCTCCACCCGGTCGAGCCTAGTCACCCGCGCCACCGGACCCCCCGCAGGCGGTACCGCGCTGGTCAGGACTCGCCGCCGGCGGCGGGGTCCTCCTCCGCGCGGGACCGGTTCGCGTTGGCCACCGGGCCGTCGTGCACCTGGTACTCGCGCGTCTCCACGTCCTGCGCCGGCGCCCAGCCGGCCGCGAGCCGGGTGCGCCGGGCGTTCGCCACGCCGCCGGTGTACATGCTGTTCGACGTCATCGCGTCTTCCCCCTTGCCGCGAGCGGGCCACTCTGCCCGCACGTGCCGGAAGTCTCCCGCCTGGCGTCCGAGGAAACCGTAATGTGGATCACTGGAATCAGCGGAAATCCCGGGACGCCGGGGTGACCGGTGGCTCGATGGCGTCCAGCCGGTCCGCGGTGAGGCTGGTGACTCCCTCGTGCCGCTGCAACCGGCCTCGCACCACCAACGCCGCGCTGGTGCGGGCGATCCGACGGTAGCGCTGCCACAGCCCCGGGGAGCAAGTGACATTGAGCATCCCCGTCTCGTCCTCCAGGTTGAGGAAGGTGACCCCGCCGGCGGTCGCGGGCCGCTGCCGGTGGGTGACGATCCCGCCGACCCGGATCCGCCGACCCGGCTCCACCCGGCCGAGCCGGGCGATCGGCACCGCGCCGAGGGCGTCGAGCCGGTCGCGGATGAACCGGGCCGGGTGGCTCTCCGGGGACAGCCCGGTGGCCCAGACGTCGGCGACCAGCCGGTCCACCGCCTCCATCCCGGGCAGGGTGGGCGCGGCCGTCCCGGTCACCGTGCCGGGCAGCCGGCCCGGCCGGTCCTGGGCCGCCGCGCCGGCGGCCCAGAGCGCCTGCCGCCGGGTCAGCCCGAAGCAGGCGAAGGCGTCCGCGGTGGCCAGCGCCTCCAGCTGCGCGGCGGTGAGCCCGACCCGCCGGGACAGATCCGGCATGTCCCGGTACGGCCCGTGCGCCGCCCGCTCCGCCTCGATCCGCTCGGCCACGTCCTCGCCGAGGGTACGCACGCTGCCGAGCCCGAGCCGGACGGCCGGCCCGCCCAGCCCCCAGGCGTGCGGCGGCTCCCCGGGCTGGCTCCCCCACCGGGTTTCCGGCGTCGACTCCAGCACCGCCTTGGCCCCGCTGGCGTTGATGTCCGGCCGGCGTACCTCCACCCCGTGCCGGCGGGCGTCGTCGACCAGGGTCTGCGGCGAGTAGAAGCCCATCGGCTGGGCGTTGAGCAGCGCGGCCAGGAACGGCCCCGGGTGGTAGCGCTTGAGCCAGGAGCTGGCGTAGACCAGGTAGGCGAAGCTCATCGCGTGGCTCTCCGGGAAGCCGTAGCTGGCGAACGCGGTGAGCTTGCGGTAGACGTCGTCGGCCAGCTCGCCGGTGATGCCCCGCTCGGCCATCCCGGCGTAGAGCCGGTCGGCGATCTGCGCCATCCGCTCCACCGAGCGCTTGGACCCCATCGCCCGGCGCAGCTGGTCGGCCCCGGCCGCGTCGAAGCCGGCCAGGTCGATCGCGAGCTGCATGAGCTGCTCCTGGAACAGCGGCACGCCGAGGGTCTTCTCCAGCGCGTTGCGCATCAGCGGGTGCGCGAAGGTCACCGGCTCCTGGCCGTTCTTGCGCCGGATGTACGGGTGCACCGAGCCGCCCTGGATCGGGCCGGGCCGGATCAGCGCCACCTCGACCACCAGGTCGTAGAACTCGCGGGGCTTGAGCCGGGGCAGGGTGGCCATCTGGGCGCGGCTCTCCACCTGGAACACCCCGACCGAGTCGGCCCGGCAGAGCATGTCGTAGACCTCGGGGTCGTCCAGCGTCATGTCGCCCAGGTCGAGGGTCATCCCGATCATGTCGTAGCCGTAGTGCAGCGCGGAGAGCATGCCCAGGCCGAGCAGGTCGAACTTGACCAGGCCGACGGCGGCGCAGTCGTCCTTGTCCCACTGGAGCACGCTGCGGCCGGGCATCCGGCCCCACTCCACCGGGCACACCTCGATCACCGGCCGGTCGCAGATCACCATGCCGCCGGAGTGGATGCCCAGGTGCCGGGGGAACGTCTGCAGCTCGTTGGCGTACGCGACCACCTGCTCGGGGATGTCCTCGACGTCGACCGACGCCACCGAGCCCCACCGGTCGATCTGCTTGCTCCAGGCGTCCTGCTGACCGGGTGAGAAGCCGAACGCCTTGGCCACGTCCCGCACCGCCGAGCGGGGCCGGTACGAGATGACGTTGGCGACCTGCGCGGTGTGCTCCCGGCCGTACCGGGTGTAGACGTGCTGGATCACCTCCTCCCGGCGATCGGACTCGATGTCCACGTCGATGTCGGGCGGGCCGTCGCGTTCCGGGGCGAGGAAGCGCTCGAAGAGCAGCCGGTGCCGGACCGCGTCCACGTTGGTGATCCGCAGCGCGTAGCAGACCGCCGAGTTCGCCGCCGAGCCCCGGCCCTGGCAGTAGATGTCCTGCTCGCGGCAGAACGTGACGATGTCGTAGACCACCAGGAAGTAGCCGGGGAAGCCCAGCTCCTCGATCATCTTCAGCTCGTGCTCCAGCTGCGCGTACGCCTCCGGGTGCGCCTCGGGCGGGCCGTAGCGTTCCCGGGCGCCCTGCATCGTCAGGTGCCGCAGCCAGCTCATCTCGGTGTGCCCCGGCGGCACCGGGTACGCCGGCAGCTGCGGCGCGACGAGCTGGAGGTCGAAGGCCAGCTCGGCGCCGAACTCCGCGGCCCGGGCCACCGAGCCCGGGTACGCGGCGAACCGCGCCGCCATCTCCGCGCCGCTGCGCAGGTGGGCGGTGGCGGCGGCGGGCAGCCAGCCGTCGATCTCGTCGAGGCTGCGCCGGGCCCGGACGGCGGCCAGGGTGGTGGCGAGCCGGCGCTGGGCCGGGGTCGCGTAGTGCACGTTGTTGGTGGCCACCGTGGGCAGCCCGGCGGCGGCGGCCAGCTCGGCGAGGGCGTCGTTGCGGTCGGCGTCGACCGGGTGGCCGTGGTCGGTCAGCTCCACCGCCACCGTCTCGGCGCCGAAGAGGGCGGTGAGCCGGTCCAGCTCGCGGGCCGCCGCGTCGACGCCCTCGGTGAGCAGCGCGCCCGGCACGTGCCCCTTGCGGCAGCCGGTCAGTACCAGCACGTGGTCGCGCAGCTCGGCGGCGACCTCCGCCAGCTCGCCGTAGACCGGGCGGCCCTTCTCCCCGCCGCGCAGCTGGGCGCGGGCGATGGTGGTGGCCAGCCGGGCGTACCCCTCGTGGCCGTGGGCGAGCACCAGCAGGTGCGCGCCGTGCGGGTCGGGCTCGCCGTTCTGCGGGCCCGGCAGCCCGAGGGAGAGCTCGGCGCCGAAGATCGTCGGCAGGTGCAGCGCGCGGGCCGCCTCGGCGAAGCGGACCACGCCGTAGAAGCCGTCGTGGTCGGTGACGGCGAGCGCGGTGAGCCCCAGCCGGGCGGCCTCCTCGGCCAGCTCCTCGGGATGGCTGGCGCCGTCGAGGAAGCTGAAGTTGGTGTGCGCGTGCAGCTCGGCGTAGGGCACCGTGCCGTCCGGGTGGGGCAGCTCGGGCGCCTCGTACTGCTGGCGCTTGCGGCTCCAGGCCGGGGCGTCGCCGCCGTCGGCGTCGACCGCGAGCGGGTCGACCACGTGCAGGTGCCGTTCCTCGCGCGATCGCCCACCCCCCGACCTCCCGCCGCCGCCCGACCCGCCGCCGGGCCGCCCGGAGAGCACCCGCTCCAGCTCGGACCAGGGCAGCTTGGGGTTGTGGAAGCTCATCCGGCCGCCCCCGCGGGCGACCGGGTCCCGACGGCCGGCTCCACCGACGAAAGGGTCGGTGAGCGATATACCTGAGCGGCATAAATATGCCTGACAGTCATATCGCTCACCGGGGCATCCGCCCCCGACCCGGAGCGAACCGACCGGTCGGGCGCGCCAGCTCCGCGAGGGAACCGCCCCGGACCGGACGGGACCGGCTCAGTCATAGATCGCCTCCACCAGCCACTGGCCGGCCTCCACCGCCAGCAGCAGGGCGGCGCCGTCGGCCAGGCAGACCTGGAACCGGGCCCGGCGCCGGGCCTCGGCCGGCGCCCACCAGCGCTCGTCCACGGGCCACGGGCCGGCCCAACCGACGATCTCGACCGGTCGGGCCGTGCCGACGGCCAGCCGGGCCGGCGCGGCGCTCACCGCCAGGCGCGCGCTGACCACGACCGGCTCGCCGGCGGCGTCGTGCACGGTCGCGGCGAGCGGGGTGGGCAGCACCACGGCCGGTGCGGGCGGCGGCAGCCGGCCCGGCCACGGCGGGACGGCGCTCCCCCCGCCGGCGGTGCCACTGACACGGCCCGCACCGGCGGCGGCCCGGCCGGCGTCCGTGGCACGGACCGCACCGGCGGCCCGGCCGGCGTCCGTGGCACGGACCGCACCGACGGCCCGGTCGGCGCCCAGGGCCGGCTCGCCGGGCAGCGGGGGTGGGCCGGGGCGGGCGGGGAGCCGTTCGTCGCCCCAGGGGACCAGGTGGGTCTGGTCGGCCGGGGAACGACCGCCGCCGAGCACGGCGGTGACCACCGACTCCGGGCCGAGGATGCCCTGCACCCGGCTCAACGCCCGGTGCGCCCGCTCCCGCTCCTCGCCGGTCTCCCCCCACAGGCCGGATTGCAGCCCCGCCTGGGCCAGCACCCCGTCGGGGACCAGCCGCAGCCGGACGATCCCGGCGGTCGGGC
>NZ_JAGPYL010000069.1:0-35554 GCF_018070095.1 Micromonospora sp. U56 | reverse complement strand
GCCGCCGACCCTCCGGGTCGACGGCCTTCGTGGTACGGGTGGTTCAGCGCTCGGCGATCGCGGTGTAGTCCCGCTCCGGGGAGCCGGTGTAGATCTGCCGCGGCCGGCCGATCTTGGTCTCCGGGTCGTTGATCATCTCGCGCCACTGGGCGATCCAGCCGGGCAGCCGGCCCAGCGCGAAGAGCACCGTGAACATCTTGGCCGGGAAGCCCATGGCCTTGTAGATCAGGCCGGTGTAGAAGTCCACGTTCGGGTAGAGCTTGCGGGTGACGAAGAAGTCGTCGGCGAGGGCGATCTCCTCCAACTCCATCGCGATGTCCAGCATCGGGTCCGGCTTGGCCATCCGGCCCAGCACGTCCTGGGCGGCCTTCTTCACGATGGCGGCGCGCGGGTCGTAGTTCTTGTAGACCCGGTGGCCGAAGCCCATCAGCTTCACGCCGTCCTGCTTGTCCTTGACCTTGCGGACGAAGGAGCGGACGTCACCGCCATCGGCGTTGATCTTCTCCAGCATCTCCAGCACGGCCTGGTTGGCGCCGCCGTGCAGCGGGCCGAACAGGGCGTTGACGCCGGCCGAGACCGAGGCGAAGAGGTTGGCGTTGCTGGAGCCGACCAGCCGCACCGTGGAGGTCGAGCAGTTCTGCTCGTGGTCGGCGTGCAGCACGAAGAGCATGTCCAGCACGCGGGCCACCACCGGGTCGACCTCGTACGGCTCCGCCGGCACGCCGAAGGTCATCCGCAGGAAGTTCTCCACGTAGCCCAGCGAGTTGTCCGGATACAGCAGCGGCTGACCGATGGACTTCTTGTAGGCGTACGAGGCGATGGTGGGGACCTTCGCCATCAGCCGGATCGTGGACATCTCCACGTGCTCCGAGTCGAACGGGTCCAGGCTGTCCTGGTAGAAGGTCGAGATCGCGCTGACGGCCGAGGAGAGCACGGCCATCGGGTGCGCGTCGCGCGGGAAGCCGTCGAAGAACCGGCGCATCTCCTCGTGCAGCAGCGAGTGCCGGCGAATCCGGTCGCTGAACTCGGTGAGCTGCTGCTGGGTGGGCAGCTCGCCGTAGATCAGCAGGTAGGAGACCTCCAGGAAGGAGGACTTCTCGGCCAGCTGCTCGATCGGGTACCCGCGGTAGCGCAGGATGCCGGCGTCGCCGTCGATGTAGGTGATCTCGGACGAACAGGACGCGGTGTTGACGAAACCGGGATCGTAGGTGGTCATCCCGGCTTCCTTCAGCAGCTTGCTCACCCCGATGCCCGCGGGGCCTTCGACCGCGGCCTGCACCGGCATCGAAAGCTGCCCACCGGGGTGATCGAGCTTGACTTCCGTCATGTGGTTCCTCGCTTCGCCGGCGAATCTTCGTTGAATTGCCTTCGCTTTTACCGTAATCACGGGTCCCGGGGTACCGCCCGCCGTGGTTCGGTGGTGAGGTATGCGTCACCCGATTCCCGGCCTTACGGCTGGGAAACCCTGGTGAGCGCGGGCGACCCCGACGATGACGGACGCCGGGGACGAAGCTACGACAGGGTGAGCCGGCGCAGGTCGCCGTCGGCGCCGACCCGGTAGAGGTCGAGCCGGTTGGTCCCGGCGCGGTACAGGTGGTCGTCGGGGAGCAGGGCGGCGAAGCGGCGGCCCCCCTTGTCCCGCGGCACCACCGGCACGACCGCGCCGACGCGGCCGTTGACCGCCACCGCGAGCAGCGTGCCGTCGGGCACCTGCCGGGGCACGGTCCCCCAGACCAGCGCCGGCAGCTCGCCGGCGGCCGGGTCGACGCGCTCGAACGCCGCCCGGTTCGCCACGGTGGCCGTCCCGCCGGTCGGCCGGTCGCCGACCTGGGTGCCGAGCAGCGGGTGCGGCGCCGGGTCCGGCGGCCGGGTGGGCACCCCGCCGCGCAGGGTCAGCGGCTGGCCCGGCCGGTCGTAGAAGTGCTTCTCGGCGCTCTGCCGCGGTGCCTGGCGGGCCGAGCGCCCGTCGACCCGCCAGGGGATCCGGACGTGCGCCTCGTCGGCGATGGTGGGCAGCAGGTCGACGTGCTCCCAGTTGCGGTCGTCGACCCGGCCGGCCCGCTGCCCGGGGGTGCGGACGAACATCGGCACCCAGGCCACCTCGCCGGCCGCGTGGTCGATCGCGTCCAGCCCCCGACCCTGCCAGTCCCGGGTGAAGCTCACCCCGTGGTCGGCGGTGAGCAGGATCAGCGCCTTGTCCCAGAGGCCGGAGGCGCGCAGCGTGCGCAGGGTCTCGCCGACCAGCCGGTCGGTGTAGCGCAGCTGGGCCAGGTGCCGGGCCCGGGCCAGCTCGACCCAGCCGGCGCCGTCGTTGGGCAGGTCCTCGGGGGCGGCGTAGCGCGCCCCGGAGGGCAGGAACGTCCAGGGCGCGTGCGGCATCAGCAGGTGCAGGAAGTGCAGCGTGGGCCGGGACGACGGGCGCAGGCCGGCCAGGAAGCTGGTGAACCGGGCCGGCTGGTTGTCGTCCAGGTTGTCGAAGCGGAACCTCGGGTCGGCCGGGACCGGCTCGGCGGCGTCCACGCCGGCCTCGGCGCGGGTCCGCTCCCGGTACGACTCCTCCGGGTCGATCCGGCTGTCCACCGGCGCGGCGACCTGCCGCAGCAGCTTGCCGCTCTCCCGGACCAGCACGCCGAGCCCCTGCTCCGGGTCGGTCGGCTGGTCGCAGCGGCTGGGCGGGCAGAGCCGGGTGATGCTCTCCTGGGCGCGGACGTCGTACAGGCCGCCGAGGGCGGTGAACAGGTTGTCCGGGTACTGCGAGTAGTGCGGGGCGAGCGGCTGCGCCGGGTAGCGGCCGGTCAGCATCGCCGGCAGCGCGTACGGCGTCCAGCCGCTGACCCCGGTGGCGTTGCGGTACCAGGTCGACCCGGCGGCCAGCTCGGCGAAGTGCGGGTAGGCCGTGGCGTCGATTCTGCCGTCCGGGCCGAGCAGGGAGACCAGCGGCAGCTCGTCGAGGACGATCATGACCACCGGCGGGTGCTCCCCCGGCCCGGCCACCCCCGCCGCGCCGCCGTGCGCCCGGGGCAGCACGACCGCCGAGGCGGGCGAGGCGAAGAGGAAGAGCGCGACGAAGACCGGGGGCCCGATCGCGGCGACCCGCAGGAGCCGCCCCACCCCGCCCCACCGGGCGTACGCCGCCGCCGCGGCGCCGCCGAGCAGCACGGCGGCGAGCAGCAGCGGTACGCCCCGCAGCGGCGTGGCGTGCCGGCCCACCTGCACCGCGAGCGCGGCCAGCAGCAGCCCGACGATCGCGAGGTGCGCGCCCCGCCGGACTCGCCCGCCGGCCAGCCCGGTGACCAGCCCGAGCAGGGCGACGGCGAGCGTGGGCAGCACCGCGATCAGCGCCACCAGCAGCAGCACGTCGCGCGGGGCGGCGCGGTGGAACAGGAAGAAGTCGGGGCTGCGGCCGAGCACGTCGAGCAGGGGCTGGGTGACCACCAGGCCGAGCAGGGCCGCCACCTCCAGCAGCCGGCCCAGCTCGGCACGCCACCGCCCAACGGTCGCCGGGGTGGACGGGAATGGCGGACCGGGGTCGCGCCGGTCGGCCGGCGGCGCGAGGACCGGGTCAGCCACCCACCACCGCCTGGTAGAGCGTGCGGGTGCCGCAGGGCAGTTCCCGCTGCCGCTCGACCCGACAGCGCGCCGCCAGCAGCCGCTCGAACTCGTCACGCCGGTAGTCGGGGAAGATCCCGTCCGGCTTGTTGGCCAGCAGCCGGCGGACCATCGGGTCCTCGGGGTGGACGAACTCGACCACCAGCCGGCCGCCGGGCCGGGCGTACGCGACGAGCTGGTCGAGCACCTCGGGCAGCGGCACGTTGCAACCGATGGCCAGGTGGTGCGCGACGGCCAGGGCGAGCACCACGTCAGCCCGGGCCCGGTCGCCGAAGCTGGCCCGCTCCACGCCCCGCCAGCCGCCCCCGGGCGAAGGGTCGGCCAGGTCCATCACCAGCGGCAGGATCCGGTGTTCGCCCTCGGCGCGCAGGGCCCGGTAGAGGGTGTCCACCACGGCCGGGTCCTGCTCGACGGCGACCACCTGCGCGGCGTGCCGGGCGGCGATCCGGGCGTACCGGCCGTCGTTGGCGCCGAGGTCGAGCACCAGCCCGGCCGGGGCGGCGGCCACCGCCGCCTCGACGAAGCTCTCCTTCTCCTCCCGGTCCCGCACCGTGTAGCCACAGGTGCGCTGGTAGTCGACCCAGTGGCTGCCCTCGTCGCGCCGGTCCAGGCGACGGATCAGCCGGTCGATGCCGCGTACGGTGGCCAGGGCCAGGTCGCGGGAGTAGCCGGCGGCCTTGAGCTGGGCCCGGACGTCGGTGGTGCTGGCGCGGGCGTTGCGGCCCTGCATGGCGCCGTGCAGGTGCACGTGGGTCGGCACGCCGGGCAGCAGCCGGCGGGCGCCCCGGAACAGCCGGCGCATCTGGTCCGGCTCGATGCCGTCGACGCGGGCCCGCAACCAGGGCTGGAAGTCCAGGCCGAGGTGGGCCTGGAGCAGCAGCGGATACAGCAGGGTCTGGCAGAACTGCCGGTAGCCCGCCCACGGCTCGCCCTCGGCGAGCGGCGCGAAGGAGCCCACGTCGATGAAGACCGGGCTGACGCCGCGCCACTGCAGGTTGTAGGCCGACCCGTCCTTGGTGGTGAAGCCGGCGGACAGCGCCCGGCGCAGGATCTCCAGGTGCAGTAGCGCCGCGTCGCGCAGCATCGCGAACGACCACTCGTACGGGTGGGAGACGAACGGGATCCGCTCGTGCCGCAGCACCGCCGTCCAGCCCGGCAACCGGGTCGCGTCGACCGGCTCGGTGCCGCAGATCTTGCCCTCGGCGAGGAGCTCGGCGAAGAAGGCGCTGCCGGAGAGCGCCCGCCAGTCACGGGCGCCGTCGGGGCCGAGCCCGCGCAGCACCTCGTCGCCGGCGTGGAAGACCCGGTTGGCCGGGTCGCGGAAGGAGCCGGGCTCGACCCGGATCCCGGTGTCGGGGACCGCCACGGGGGTGGACCCTGCTCAGCCGCGGTCGGTGGGCTGCCGGCGGAACCGGTCGACCAGCCGGCGCCAGTAGAGCTTGGCGGCGACGGCCGCCCCCGCGACCCCGCCGACCACCGCCTGCACGATCAGGCTGCCGGACCCCGCGTCCAGGTAGGCCAGGTGAATCACCGACCGCTCCCTTCCCTCGCCCTCGTGTGGGCCGGCGCTGCGGGCACGCCGAGATGCGGCTTTTCCACCCATAAGGCCGGACTTGTTCCTTCGTCACGGTACGCCGCCGGAGGCGGTCGTGCGGCCCACACCGACCACTGCGACCCGTCCGTTCCGTTCAAGACCCCGACCCCGCTGCGGGCCTAGCGTGTCGCCATGGCACTTCACCTGGATCTGGTCGGCATGGCCGTCGCCGACATGGCCCGTAGTCTCGACTTCTACCGGCGGCTGGGACTGGCCGTCCCGCCCGAGGCCGACGCGGAGGACCACGTGGAGGTCACCCTCCCCGGGGGCCTGCGGCTGGCCTGGGACGCGGTGACGATGGTCCGCACCTTCCACCCCGGGTGGACGCCGCCGACCGGCAGCCCCCGGGTCAACCTCGCCTTCCGCTGCGCCGACCCGGCCGAGGTGGACCGCTACTGGGCGGAGCTGACCGGCGCCGGCTTCCACGGCGAGCTGCCGCCCTGGGACGCCTTCTGGGGCCAGCGGTACGCGGTGCTGCACGACCCGGACGGCAACGGGGTCGACCTGTACGCCCCGCTGCCCGGCTGACCGTGACCGCTGGGTCCCGCGCCGGGCGACGAGCGATCGCCGCCGGGGTCAGCCCCGCACCGACCGCACGCGGGTCAGCTCCGCAGCAGGGTCGTCGGGGGGACGCCGGCCAGCTCGCGCACGTCGCGGGTGAGGTGCGCCTGGTCGGCGTACCCGCTGCGCGCGGCCACCTCGGCCAGCCCGACGCCGGTGCGGGCCATTGCGAGGGCGCGACGCATCCGCAGGATGCGGGCGAGGGTCTTCGGGCCGTACCCGAAGAGGGCCTGGCTGCGCCGGTGCAGAACGCGCGGGCCGAGGCCGACCTCGGCGGCGGCCGCGGTGACGGTGGCGCCGGCGGCGAGCAGGGCGGCCACCCGGGCGCCGAGCGGGTCGGCACCGCCGACGGCGGCCAGCCGGGCGGCGGCGACCGCCTCCAGCGCGGCCCCGGTCGGCCGGTCTCCCAGCCGCTCGGCGACCTCGGCCGCCGCGCGGCCCCAGAGCGCGTCGAGCGGCACCCGGCGGTCCCGCAGCTCGTCGGCGGGGACGCCGAAGACCGCCGGGCCGGCGCCCGGCGGCAGCCGCAGCCCCAGCCACCGCTCCCCCGGCGCCGCGACGCTCAGGTACGCCGCGCGGTCGGGCCCGGCCACCAGCAGGCCGGACCGGCTGGACCAGAGCAGGTCGAGACAGCCGTCCGGCAGCACCCGGGTGGCCGCGCCCTCGCTGACGGCGGCCCACAGCACGGCGCCCCGCAGGGCCGCCCGACGTTCCCGGTACATCGCACCCAGCCTGCCACGTCGGGGCTAACCTGCGCCTGTGCGATGGACGGTGCTGGACGCGGCGCTGGACTCCTCCGGCCGGAGCCGGGGTGAGGAACGCGGCCCCGGCGCGCTGCGGGCCGCCGGCCTGCTGGCCGCGCTGGGCGCCGACGACGGCGGAGCGGTCGACGCCCGGATCGACGACGCCACGCGGGACCCGGCGACCGGGCTGATCGGGGCGGAGCAGGTCCGCCGGGCCGGTCGGGCGATCGCCGCGCAGGTGGCGGCGGTCCGCGCCGCCGGGCGGCACCCGCTGGTCCTGGGCGGGGACTGCACCATCCTGCTAGGCGTCTTCCTCGCCCTGCCGCCCGGCAGCGGGCTGTGGTTCCTCGACGGTCACCCGGACTTCTACGACGGGTTCGGCTCGGCGACCGGGGAGGGCGCCGACATGGAGCTGTCCATCCTCACCGGCCACGGCCCGGACCTCTTCGACCGGGCGGCGCCGCTGGTGGCGCCGGAGCTGGTCCGGCTGGTCGGCCACCGCCCGCCGCGCGACGAGGAGGCCCGGCGGGAGGCCGACCGGGTGGACCCGCGGATCCCCCAGCTGCCGGCGGCGGAGCTGCGGCGCCGGGGAGCCGGGGCGGTCGGCCGCGAACTGGCGGCGGAGGGCGCCGGGCCGGCCTGGCTGCACCTGGACGTCGACGTGCTCGACCCGCGGGTGCTGCCAGCCGTGACGTACCCGGAGCCCGACGGGCTGGACTGGGCCGACCTGCTCGCGCTGACCACTCCGCTGGTGCGCTCCGGACGCCTGCTGGGGATGAGCGTCGCCGACCTCGACGTCGACGGGGACCCCGACGGGCGGTACGCGCGCCGCCTCGTCGAGGTCCTCGCCGCCGCCCTCAGTCCCTGACCCCGGGCGCGGGCCGGCGGTGGTGCATGGCCAGGCGCAGCAGCAGGAAGCGCAGGGCGGTGCCGGCCAGGTTGGCCGCCACCAGCACCGCGACTTCGACCGGCCGCGACGGCGCGGTGGCCCAGCCCGTGACCGGGCTATGCGTCGGCTGTGGAAGCCGGCAGCAGCACCCGGAAGACGGTGTGACCCGGCCGGCTCTCCACCTCGACGGACCCGTGGTGCGCCTCCACCACCGCCGCCACGATCGCCAGGCCCAGGCCGGTGCTGCCGTGCTCCCGGGACCGGGAGCTGTCGCCGCGGGCGAACCGTTCGAAGACCTCGCCCTGCAGCTCGGGCGGGATGCCGGGCCCGTCGTCGGCGACGCTGAGCTGCACGCCGCCGGGGGTACGGGCCAGCCGGGTGGTCACCGTGGTGCCCGATGGGGTGTGCACCCGGGCGTTGGCCAGCAGGTTCGCCACCACCTGGTGCAGCCGGACGGCGTCGCCCGGCACGTCGAGCACCTCGTCGGGCAGGTCGAGCTGCCAGCGGTGCTCCGGTCCGGCGACGTGCGCGTCGCTGACCGCGTCGACGATCAGCGCGGTCAGGTCGACCGGCTCCGCCGCGAGCGGCCGGCCGGAGTCCAGCCGGGCCAGCAGCAGCAGGTCGTCGACGAGGCTGGTCATCCGGGTGCTGGCCGACTCCACCCGGCGCAGCGCGTGCGCCACGTCCGGCGGCACCCGGTCCCGTCCGCGCCGGGCCACCTCGGCGTAGCCGCGGATCGCGGCCAGCGGCGTACGCAGCTCGTGGCTGGCGTCGGCGACGAACTGGCGTACCCGGGTCTCGCTGGCCTGCCGCGCGGCGAGCGCGGCGGCGACGTGCCCCAGCATCCGGTTCAGCGCCGCCCCCACCTGCCCGACCTCGGTACGCGGGTCGGTGTCACTCTCGGGCACCCGCACCGACAGGGCCACCTCGCCCCGGTCCAGCGGCAGCTCGGTGACCCGGGCGGCGGTGGCGGCGACCCGGTTCAGCGGGCGCAGCGTGGCCCGCACGATCAGGGCGCCCAGGGCGCCCGCGACCAGCAGGCCGGCGGCGGCGACGCCCGCCTGGGCGGCGATCATCCACCAGACGGTCTCCTGCACCCCGGCCAGCGGGATGGCGAAGACCAGCACGTCGCCGTCGGGCGCCTGTCGGGCCACCGCCCGGTAGTCGCCCCGCCCGCCCAGGTCGACACTGCGCGGCCGCCCGTCGGTCGGGATCCGGGTCAGCGCCGACACGTCGGCGGCCGGGAGGGCCTCCGTCGGCCCGGAGCTGCTGCGGATCCGCGCGGACGCGACACCGCCGTCGACGACCTTGACCGCGATCGAGTCGGGTGGGAAGCCGGGCGGCGGCTCGGGCGCCCGCTGGTCGTTCGCCCGCTGCCGCTCGGCGAACTGCCGGTACCAGGGCGGGAGTTCCTTTTGCCGGCGGTCGTCGGCGGTGAGCTGGTTGTCGACCTGGACGACCAGGAAGTGCCGCAGCGCCACCGTGGTCAGTCCGCCGATGGCGATGCTGACCAGGGCGAGCAGCGCCACCACCGCGGCGACCAGGCGGGTCCGCAGGGACCGCCCGGCCAGCCAGGAGCGCAGCCGGCCGCCGGGGTCACTCCGCGGGCTTGAGGACATACCCCGCGCCGCGCAGCGTGTGGATCATCGGCGCCCGCCCGGCGTCGATCTTCTTCCGCAGGTACGAGATGTACAGCTCCACGACGTTGGCCTGCCCGCCGAAGTCGTAGTTCCAGACCCGGTCCAGGATCTGCGCCTTGCTCAGCACCCGCCGCGGGTTGCGCATCAGGTAGCGCAGCAGCTCGAACTCGGTGGCGGTGAGGGTGATCAGCTCGCCGCCCCGGCGCACCTCGTGGCTGTCCTCGTCGAGGCTGAGGTCGCCGACGGTGAGCACGGCGTTCTCGCGGGCGGCCACGGCGAAGCCGGAGCGGCGCAGCAGCGCGCGCAGCCGGGCGATGACCTCCTCCAGGCTGAACGGCTTGGTGACGTAGTCGTCGCCGCCGACGGTCAGCCCGGCGATCCGCTCCTCGACGGCGTCCCGGGCGGTCAAAAAGAGCACCGGCACGGTCGGGGTCTGCTCGCGCAGCCGGCGCAGCACCTGGAAGCCGTCCAGGTCGGGCAGCATCACGTCGAGGACCACGGCGTCCGGCTGGAACTGCCGGGCCGTGCTCAGCGCGGCCATCCCGTTGCCGGCGCTGCGCACCTGCCAGCCCTCATAGCGCAGCGCCATCGACAGCAGGTCGGTCAGGGTCGGCTCGTCGTCGACCACCAGGACCCGGACCGGCTCGCCGTCGGGCCGACGGAGTTCGATCCGCTGCTGCGCTGCCTGCCCGTCCATCACCATGCCCCCATCGTGGGCGCCGTGCCTGGCGCTGTCCTGTGCGCATCCTGTGCACGGGCTGTGCGCGCCGACACGGGTCGGCTCGACCGTACCGGGCCGGGCAACGCCACGCCGGGCGAAGCGGCCCGCCGGGTCGGGCCGTACAGCGCGGGCACAGGCCCGACCCACGTCGGATCCATGCTGCGACGGCAGGCTCGGGCCATGGAGGTCGAGGAGGTCCGCTGGGCGTACCGGGGGCGGGTGGCGCGGGTCGCGGTGACCGACCGGGCCGCGCTAGCCCCAGGCGCGGCGGACGTGCTCGACCCGCGGACCCGCGGACCGGCGGCCCGCCAGCCTCACCGTGGCGGGCGGTGACCGTCGCCGCGCCGGACGCGACCCGGGCGGCGATGCTCGCGATCGCCGCGCTGGTGCGGGATCGGCCGGGCCGGACTGGTTGGCGGGTCAGTGCGTCGCGGTCTGGCCCGCGCCCCGCGCACCGGCCCCGTCGGTCGGCGATCGCCCGGCGCGCCGGTGACCGGTCACTCGCTCGCCCCCACCGGATAGGTGCGCACGAACCGCATCGTCCAGACCCCGCTGCCGTCGGGCCGGTCCCGCGCGTAGAGGTGGTCCGGACCGCCGCCACCCGGCGGCGGCTCGGCGTCGGGGTGCCGCATGATCCAGCGCTCCGGCGGCTCGCCGCCCGGATCGGCGGGCACCTCCCGGACCACGTCGTGGGCCGGCCCGCCGACGAAGCGCACGGTCACCTCGCCCATCCGCGTCCCCTCCGTCCGCCGGCGCACCGGGTCGGTGCCGAGCAAGCGTCGCGGCCGGTACGCCGGACGCCGGACCCCCTGGCTGGCAAGCTACCGCACCGGCGGTGGCCCCGAGCCCGCTCCGGGCCGACCCGCCCACGGGTTTGCCCTGCTGGGAGCGCGGGTACCGGCTCCGGAAGGGCGCAGCCACACCGGGCAGGCGGCACGAAACAGACAGGAGCGGGTCGATGAGGACGCTGGCCGGGCGGTACCAGCTCGCACAGCGCATCGGCCTGGGCGGGATGTCCGAGGTGTGGCGCGCGCACGACCTGGTGCTGGACCGGCCGGTCGCGGTGAAGCTGATGTCCCCCGAGCAGCAGGGCGAAGAGACCTCGGTCGAGCGGATCCGCGCCGAGGCGCGCAACGCCGCCCGGCTGGTGCATCCCAACGTGGCGAGCGTGCACGACTTCGGCACCTCGACCACCCTGCCCGGCCGCGAGGCGCCGTACATCGTGATGGAACTGGCCGAGGGCGAGACGCTCGCCGCGCACCTGCGCGCCGGGCCGCTGGACTGGCGGATTGCGGTCCGGGTCTGCGCGGAGGTGGCGGCCGCGCTGGCCGCCGCGCACGCGCACGGCATCGTGCACCGCGACGTGAAGCCGGCCAACGTCATGCTCACCCCGTCCGGGGTGAAGGTCCTCGACTTCGGCATCGCCACGCCGGCCGGCGCGCCCGACCACAGCCCGGACGGCATGGTGGTGGGCACCCCGGCGTACCTGGCCCCGGAGCAGTTCGACCGGCAGCCGGCGACCCCGGCGGCCGACATGTACGCCCTCGGCGTGCTCCTCTACTACTGCCTCACCGGCCGCCTGCCGTACGCGGCGGGGACGACCGCCACCCAGCTGGTGGGCGCCCGGCGACGGGTGGCGGCGGAGCCGCTGCCGCCGATCGAGGGGCTGCCGCAGGAGGTGGCCGAGCTGTGCCGCCAGTGCCTCGCCGACGACCCGTCCCGCCGGCCGACCAGCCTGATGGCCGCGCTGCTGCTGGCCGAGGTGGTGGACGCCCGGGTGTACGTGCCGATGCTGGCGTCGGTGCCCCGGCCCCGTCCCGCCCCGGTCTCCGAGTGGACCGAGCGCGCCGCGACGGAGGCGACCGAGGCGGGCGCGCTCGACGACTGGTCCCGCACCGGGTCGGCCTGACCGGCGTTTCACCCGATCGAGTCCGGGAACCCGGGCCGGTGACTGACGGGAGGAACGCGATGCCGGATCCCAGTTCCTGGCTGAACGAGGCCACCGCGACCGCCTCGGGCGGGCACGTACGCACGGAGGACGGCGGCTGGTCCACGGCGCTGGCGTCCCCGCTCGCGCCGCACTGCACGGGCCTGACGCCGGAGCAGTTGCTGGCCGCCGCGTTCGCGTCCTGCCTGCACCACGCGGCGGTGGAGGCGGCCGGCGAGATCACCGACGAGGCGCACACCGTGCAGGTGACCGCCGAGGCGAAGCTGGGCCGCGACGACGACGGCCGCTACCGGGCGGACGTGCACGCCTCCATCTCGTCGGTGGGCCTGACCCGCGAGCAACTGGCCGACCTGGTCGAGTACGCCGACCGGATCTGGCCCTTCTCCAGCGGCGACGCCAGCCGGCACCGGTTGACCGTGACGCCCGCCGACGGGCGGCGCTGAGTCACCAGCGGAAGCCGGCGGTCACCGCCCGGTGGTCGGAGTCCGGCGTGCGCAGCACGTCGGCCGTGGTGGGCGTGAGGCCGCGGTAGAGCACGTGGTCGGGCCGGGTGACCGGCACCGACGAGGGCCAGGTGAAACCGAAGCCCCGGCCGGCGTCGGCCTGGGCGTCGCCCAGCAGGCGGGTCAACGGGTCGAAGACCCGGTCGGTGGTGGCGGTGTTCAGGTCCCCGAGCACCAGCAGCCGGTCGGCGCGGTCGGCGCGCACCGCCCCGGCCAGGGTGCGGACGGTCTCGTCCCGGGTGGCGGTGTCCCCGGCCCGGGCCGATCCGAGGTGCACCACGTAGACCGTGAGGTCGCCCCGCGGGGTGGCGACGACGGCCCGCAGCGCGCGGGTCCAGCCCAGCCCGGTGTCCACCCCGGCGGAGTCCCGGATGGGGTAGCGGCTCCACAGCGCGACGGTGGAGACCGACGCGCGGTGCGGGTAGCGCTGCCGCAGATCGGCGGCGAGCCGGCCGGCGTCGTCGACCTCCTGGAGCGCGATGAGGTCGACCCCGGCCTCGGCGAGCGGGGCGACCGTGCCGGCGGGGTCGGGATTGCCCGCGCGCAGGTTCTGGCTGGCGACCCGGATGCCGGCCGGACCGCTGCCGGCGGCCGGCGGCAGCCAGACGCCGGCGTACATCAGCGCCCAGACGGCCGCCGGGAGCGCGACGGCCACCAGCGCCCGCCGGGAGCGGCGCAGCAGTGCGGCCAGGGCCAGCACCGGCACGCCGAGGCCGAGCAGCGGCGTCGCGCTGTCGAGCAGGCTGCCCAGGCCGCGCACGTTGGGCACCGCGCGGTGGCCGGCCAGCACCGCCGCCAGCAGCACGGCGAGCAGCATCAGGACGAGTCCGCGCCGGTCACCGGGGCGGTGCGCGGCACCGCGGACGGGCTCGTCGATCATGCTGTCGGTCACCGTCCGAATCGTACCGAGCCGCCGTGGTGGTGGCGGCGACAACACCTCGACCGCCGGTGACCTGGGCTTCCACCGCGCGGCGGGCAGGCGGGTCGACGGTACGGCCGGCAGCCGTCGCCCGAACGGAGGAGGGCCGTCGCCCGAGCCCGCGCGGTCCTGTCGCGCCGGATTCCTCCGGCTGTTCCCGATATCAAGGATAAGTAGGATTGGCGAGGTCGGCGCGGTTCCTGACCGGCCGCCGGTAATGCCCGGTCGGATCATCGCAAACTGTGGCGCTTGCCACCAATGACCCCGATGGCAAGCGGTCGTGGGCTCTCTAACCTCGGCGGGTGCTCGCCGACGACTCCCCCCAGCAGCAGCCGCCCGGAACCCGACCGCATACCCGTACGGTCGATGGTGCATCGGGCGAACGGCGGATCGGCCGACACCGCGCTCCGGAGCCACCCCGACGCGGAGCGCGGGCCGTACTGGCCTCCACCCCGGCCCGGGTGGCCCTGGCCGGGGGCGTGACCTGCTGCCTCGGGCTGGTGGCTTTCGCCGGCGCGCACGACCCCGCCCCGCGCGGGACCCCGGTCAGCGAGGTGCTGGCCGACCGGGCCGAGGCCGCCGACCGGGCCTCCCGATCGCTGGACCGGGGCGCCTCACCGATCGCCGTCCCGGTCACGCCGATCCCCACGGCCAGCCCCAGCCCGTCGGCCACCCGGCAGGCCACGCCGAAGCCGAAGAAGCCGGCCAAGCCCCGGCCGCCCCGGCCGGTCGCCGGCCTCACCCAGGCGCAGATGGACAACGCCAAGGTGATCGTGGACGTCGGCGTGCAGCTGCAGGTGCCCCGGCGCGGCCTGGTCGTCGCCATCGCCACCGCGATGCAGGAGAGCAACCTCTACAACCTGGCCAGCGACGTGCTGCCCGAGTCGTACGACTATCCGCACCAGGGCAGCGGCTCCGACCACGACTCGGTCGGACTGTTCCAGCAGCGCCCGAGCAGCGGGTGGGGCACGGTGGCCCAGCTGATGCGGCCCGCGTACGCGGCCCGGGCGTTCTACACCGCGCTGGCCGAGGTGCCCGGCTGGCGGGAGATGAGCGTGACCGCCGCCGCCCAGGCCGTGCAGGTCTCGGCGTTCCCTGACGCGTACGCCCGGCACGAGCAGCGGGCGACCACGGTGGTGGCGGCGCTGACCTGAGCTGAGTCGGCGCGCTCAGGCCACCCGGGTGCCCGGCTCGGGCCGCTGCGCCGACACCTCGGGCGCGCCGGCGGCCGCCCGGGTCGCGGGCACACCACTCGTGGACGCGGCGGCGGTGGGCGTGTCGGCCGGCACCGCGTCGGCCGCCATCCCGGCGAGGAACTGGTCCACCCGGGCCTCCCGACGCCGCCGCTCGTGCAGCGCCGCCTCGAACTCGCGGCGGGCCTGCACCGCCTCGGCGTACACCCGCTCGCGGAGCTGCCGGGCCTCCTCGCGCGCGGCGTCGAGCTCGCCGCGGGCCCGTGCCAGGATCTCGGCGGCCTCCCGCTCGACCGCCGAGGCGGCACGGCGGGCCGCCGCCGCGGTGTCGTCCGTCGGCGAACCCTGGCGGTCGACCAGGCCGCGCAACAGGGTCGCCTCCTGCCGGATCTGGTCCCACTCCCGACCCGCGCCGGCGGCGACCTCCGCCCGCGCCGCGAGCCGGGTCAACCGGACTCCCAGCTCGTCGAGGCAGGAATCGACCTGCCGCTGGTCGTAGCCGGTCTCAACGACGGAGAACCTCATACTGTCGCCCCCCAGGCAGCTGGTACGTCTTTCCCCAGGTTCGATCCTCGCGGCTGCCGCCCGGCGCCGAGGATGTTCGGGAAAAATGTTCAGCAACTGAGCGCCGGCCCGGGGCGGGGGCCACCAGGCGGGTCAGGAACGCTTGGGGAGCACGACCACCCGACCGAAGAACTCGTCGATGCGGCGGACCACGTCGTTGAAGTCGTCCAGGTCGATCGGCTTGGTCACGTACGCGTTGGCCTGCAGCGTGTAGCTGCCGACGATGTCGGTGTCCGCGTTCGAGGTGGTGAGCACCACGATCGGGATGGTCCGCAGGTCCTCGTCCTGCTTGACCTCGCCGAGCACCTGCCGGCCGTCCATCCGGGGCATGTTCAGGTCGAGCAGGATCACGTCCGGGCGGCGGGCCTCGGTGTGCCGGCCCTCGCGGCGGAGGAACTCCATCGCCTCCTGGCCGTCGCTGACCACGTCGATGACCTTCTCGATCTCGGAGTCCTCCAGGGCCTCCTCGATCATCAGCACGTCACCCGGGTCGTCGTCGACGACGAGGATGCGGACGGGGTTCGCGGCGCCTTGGCCCATGGTGTACCTGTCTCATGTCGGGCGATGGGGACCGCACGGTCACCCGCTGGCGGGGAAATCTAGCCGATCAGGCGTCCGTCCTGCGACGCCGGGTCCGCCATGTCCGGTTGGTACGCCAGCACGTCCGCGAGCCCGGTGACCTGGAGCACCCGGTCCACCCGGCCGGTGGCCCCGGTCAGCCGCAACCACCCGCCGTCGGCGGCGGCCCGATTGTCCCCCCGGACGAACGCGGCGATGCCGGTGGAGTCGCAGAAGGTCAGTTCCGCGAGGTCGAGCAGCAGGTGCCGGACGCCGTCGGCGGCCAGCCGGTCGATCGTCTCGTTGAGCTGACCGACGGTGCTCATGTCCAGCTCGCCGACGAGCCGCAGGAACACACCACCACCAGCCCGTGGGCTGTGCGTGACGGTGAACGTCAACGTCGTCCCTCTCGCTCGCACCGCAGGCCGACCCTTGCAGTGGAGCAAGTATACGCAGGGTGCCCGGCACCGCCGCGATCAGCGCCGGGCGGCGTCGCCGGGCGCGGGGCGGAGCCTCTCCCCCAGCGCCAGGAACCGCGCCGCGCGGGGAAAGTCGCGCAGCTGCCGGTGGTAGTGGCCGAGGGTCAGCCCGACCGCGCCGGCCGACACCCCACGGCTGGTCAGGATCTCCACCAGCCAGCCGACGAAGTCGGTGAAGAGCGAGCTGTCGTCGACGTACAGCGCCGCGGCCAGGAAATCCACGATGTACCCGAGGTCGCTGATCGTGGAGTCGAGCTGGGCGGGGGTGTAGTCGTGGACCGACGGCACCCGCTCGCGCAGGTCGGCCAGCGCGGAATCGATCAGCTCACCGCGCCGCTTCACCAGGCTGGCGTACTCGTCGTCGGCGAGGTGTGGCAGCTCGGCCGGGCGGATCCGGCGCAGCGCCCGCTCGTCGGCGATCAGGTCGGCCGCGCTCGGCGCGTCCGGCGCCCAGGCGACACCGAGGGTGCGGGCCCAGCGGCCGTCGTCGCCGAAGCCGCGCCCGCCCACCACCACCGGTACGTCCGACCGGCGGCAGGCCTCGATCATCCGGTGCGCGTACGGCAGCCGCATCGGCAGCGCGCAGGCCAGGGCGACCGCGTGCGCGTCGTGCCGGTGCAGGTACGACACCAGGTGCGCGGCGGGCACGCTCGCCCCGAGGAAGGTGACCTGCCAGCCGCGCAGCCGCAGCACCTCCGCCACCAGCCGGGGCGGCAGGGCGTGCCACTCGCCGTCCATGCAGGCCACCACCACCCGCCCCCGGATCGGGCGCGGGTTGGCGTGCGCCGCCACGGCGGCCACCACCCGCTCGCTGATGTGGGTCGCCGCGTGCTCCTGGGCGACGCTCCACTCGTTGCGCGCCCACCGCTCCCCCACCTCGGACTGCGCGGGCGCGACCAGGTCGAGCAGCACCCGCTCGGCCGGCACCCCGCCGTCGAGCAGCCGGACCGCCACGTCGATGGCGCCGTACTCGTCCGCCTCCTCCAGCGCGTCCAGGAACTCGGGGTACGCCTGCGCCGGATCGGCCTGGGTGGTGGGGGCGGTCACGAACGGGTCGCCCTCTCCTCGCCGGGCCGGCCCATCTCGGGTACGGCGTGCAGGTGCCGCGGCGGACGCCCGCCGGGGCCGGTGGCGCGCAGCGCCAGCACCGCGATGTCGTCGTGGTCGCCCTGGGCCAGCCAGTCGCAGGTGACCTGCTCGACCCGCTCGGCCAGCGCGGGCGCCGGCACCCGGTGGCATCCGGTCACCGCGGCCACCAGCCGATCCTGGCCGAACTGCTCGTCGCCGCGCCGGCCGCCGCGCGCCTCGGTCACCCCGTCGCTGTAGAGCAGGCAGGTCTCGCCCGGGGCGAGCCGGACGGTCACCTCGCCGATGCGCGGGTCCGGCACCACGCCGATGAGCATGCCGCTCAGCGGCACCGTCTCGACCTCACCGCAGGCGCGCAGCACCAGCGGCGGCAGGTGGCCGCCACCGGCCATGGTCAGGGTGAGGCCGCCGTCGCGGTGCGGGCGGACGACGCCGAGCACCATGGTGGCGAACCGCCCCTGGCCGTGCGCCAGGGTGGTCTCCAGCAGCGCGTCGTTGAGCAGCTTCAGCAACCGGCCGGGGTGCGACTCGACCCGGTGCAGCGCCTGCAGACACTGGCGCAGCTGGCCGGTGAAGACGGCCGCCTCCACCCCTTTGCCGGAGACGTCGCCGAGGAAGAACACGGAGCCGCCGTCGGGGAGCCGGTGCGAGCCGTAGAAGTCACCGCCGATGCGCAGGCTCGCCTGCGCCGGCCGGTACGCCGTGCCCCACTGCACCCCGGCGACGGTCACCGGCTCGACCGGCAACAGGCTGGCCTGGAGCGTGTCGGACACCTCGGCCTGGTCGCGGTAGAGCACCGCCGTGGTCAGCGCGGCTCCGGCCCGGGCGGCGAAGGCGCGGACCAGCTCGAGGTCGTCCTCGTCGTACCAGCGGGTGGCGCGGCGGGCGACCAGCAGCACGCCGGCCGGGGCGTCCCGGCCCGGCAGCGGGATTACCCGGGCGGCGACCTCGCGGGCCTCCAGCCCCGGCAGCCAGCCGGCCTCCACCGCCTGCTCGACCAGCCAGTCGACCGCGTGCGGCTCGGCGCCGCAGAGCCCCTCGGCGATCGCTGTGGGCAGCGCGGTGGCGGACAACATGCCGCTGTCCACGGCCGCCGAGTCGTCCTCGCCCCGCGTCGCCCGCCACCAGCGGGCCCGACCGGCCCGGGGCGCGAGCACCAGGACCGCGACCTCGGCCAGGGTGGGCACGGTCAGCCGCACCACGGCGGCGGCGGCCCGGTCGGGATGCAACGGATTGCCGAGCTTCTCGCCGACGACCGCCAGGAACGCGGAGCGGGCCCGCTCGGCGAGCAGCGCGTCGGCACGGCTGACGCTGTCGGTGACGTCCTCGACGTAGTGGCAGGTGCGGGCCTCGGAGAGCGGCACCTGGCGGACCCGCAGCCGGCGACCGCGGTGGCCGAACTCGCCGGCGTCACCGGTGGTGAGCGCGGCCACGCCGGCGGCGGCCAGCGCCCGGCCGGGGACCACCTCGGGCAGCAGCCGCTCGGCGACGGGACTGATATGCCGCACCACGCCGTCGGCGGCGCAGACGATCAGACCCTCGCGGAAGTGCTCGATCACCTCCGACCAGTCCGGCTCGGGGTGGCCACGGTCGGGCGAGAGCGGCGGCAGCGCCGACCCGGGTCGGCCGGCGACGTCGGACGACCGCCCCGGAGCCCGGGTGGCACTCGGCGTGGGGATCCGTCCGTCGCCCGGGTCCGAGCCCCTGACGTCGGCAGCAGTCACCGGCTGAGCCCCACTCCTCGTGTCGACACCCACGGTCCAGCGGAAACGGCGGGTATGTTCCAATCTCTGCGCCCCACCCTACGCCGGTGCGCCGGTACCGCCACCCCACGGCCGGGGGCGCGACGCCGATCCGCGCTGACGGGCGGAGCCGGACGGGTGTTGTTACGATCCGGCAGAAGCACCTGCCCGACCGGCAGCCCTTGCGGAAAGGCGTGATTGAGTGCCCCACGGGAGGAAACCCGAGGCCACCCCGCTGAGCCTGGCCGTCGACCACTCCGACGCGGCGGCTCCCGTCATCTCCGTCGGCGGTGACCTCGCCTTCACCACGTCGGGGCCGTTGCGTGCCGAGGTCGACCGGGCCCTCGCCGAGCGTCCCCCGGTCCTCGTGCTGGACTTCGCCGACCTGCTCTTCATCGACAGCACCGGGCTGTCCGTGATCGTCCACGCGTGGCGCGAGGGGCAGCAGGTCGGCACGGCCGTCCGGCTGCGCTCCACCCCGCGTTTCCTGGACACCATCCTCGACATGACCGGCGTCACCGGTCTGCTGGCCCGGCCGCTGCCCACCGCCCGGACCGAGCCCGCCGCGGCCGATCTGCCCGGCCGGACCGCCTCCGCCTGAGCCCCGGCGTTTCCCGATCGCGCGAAGTTGGGAACATGGGTGCATGCCCAGTCAGCTGTTGTCCATCGAGGTGACCCGGCTGGACGCCGGGGGCGCCCGGCTACGGCTGACCGGTGACCTCGACTTCGACAGCGCGCCGGAGCTGATCGCCGCAGCCGCCCAGGCCCGCGCCGACGGCCACCGGGAGTTGCTGATCGACGTCGCCGGCGTCGCCCTCTGCGACTCCTCCGGGCTCAGCGCCTTCGTGGTGATCGGCCGTGGCAGCGCCGGGCCGGTCCGGCTGACCGGCGTCAACCCGCAGCTTCAGCACCTGCTGGACCGCACCGGGCTCGCCGAACTGCTGGCGGTGGAGCACCCGCCCGCCGTCGGCGACGAGGCGCGCGAGGCGGGCTGAGGGAGCCGTCCCAGGGTCGGGGTGGCCCCCGACCCTGGGACCAGGGGTCGGGGGCCGGGAGGATGGTCTAGGTGGCCACGGCCGGTTGCAGGCGCGGCCCGTCCGCGCGCAGGTCGGTCGGCGACGGTGGTTCGGCGTCCTCCGGCGAACCGGAATCGGGCGTCTGGAACAGGTACCGGACGAAGTTCCCACCGACCTCGTTGACGTCCGATCCGGGCCACTGGCCGGCGCAGTCCATGCCCACCACCTCGCGGCCGGAACCGTCGGTCTCCTCGACCAGCGCCCACAGGCTCACCGGGTAGCAGCGGGTGGCCTCCGGGCCGACCTGCCACCGGGAGTACCAGCCGGGTCGGGCGGGGACGATCTCGACGATCCTCTTCATGACGACCTTCCCTTCCGCGTTCCTCGGAAGACCTCCGGTCCGCCCCGATCGTGCGGCCGGGACGGGTGAGCGTCCCTCACCCCCGGCGAGTGAACCCGCCGACCGGGTTCGGCCCGTTACCTTCCGCCGCGCGGTGGGAACGCTACGGCGGACGAGGCGAACCCCGACAGGAGCGAGGTGCCACCATGCGCAAGCAGATGGAGGGCGACAACCAGCGCCGCCGGGCCCTGGCCCGCGACGCGCGTCGGCAGGGTCTACAGCCGAGCGAGACCGGCACCAGCCTGAGCGCGTCGAAGCAGATCACCAGCCTGGACCGGGGTCGACGGTCCGGTCCCCCGCCGGCCGGCCGGCACAAGCCGGACAGCACCCGGGGCGGGCCGGCGCCCCCGCCGATGGCGGTGGCCACCGCCACCCGGCCCCTGCCCGACTCGGGGCAGGACAGCCGCGTGCAGCCGATGGGCTACCGCGAACTGGTCGATGAAGTCAGCCGGCGTGCGGGGGTGGACTTCCGCACCGCCAAGGTGGGTGCCGAGGCCACGGTGCTGGCGCTGGCGTGGGCGCTGGACGAGGCCGAGCGGGAACGGCTGCTCGAGGCGGTGCCGGTGAAGTTGCACGACGTGGTGCCGGTGGACGGCATCGAACGGCACCAGGACCTGCCGGGCTTCCTGGCGGAGGTGGGCCGGATCAGCGGGCGCAGCCCGGAACAGGCCCGCTACCAGGCGGAGGCGACCCTGGCCGCGCTGGCCGACCACGACGGCGACCTGATCGAGTCGCTGGACGTACCGGACGGGCTGCGTGACCTGCTCGCGCCGACGGAACCCGGCGGCGGCCTGGTCGGCGCGCGGAGCGCCGCCGCACCGCTGACCGAGGCGGAGCTGCGGGACGCCTTGGCGGACCTGCCCTACTGGTCCAGCGACCGCCAGTCGCTGGTACGGACCATCGAGCTGCCCCCGGGCAACCTGGACCGGGTGCTCGACCTGCTCGACCAGCTCCGCGTGGACATCGGCCGCGGACCGCAGATCGGTCGCCCCGATCCGGACAACGCGGTGCTGACCGTCCGCAGCCGTAGCGCCGACGCGGTGACCGCCGCCGACGTGGACCTGGCCCACCGGATCGACGACGCGATCGAGGAGGCCGGCGCTGGCATGAACGCCGGCTGAGCCGGCCGGAAGCCGGGCCGGCGGGCGCAGCGCCCGCCGGCCCGGCACGGGACGCGCGCACCGCGGTCCGCCATGAGCGGATGCGCGCCCGGTCCCGCCTCGCCTGCCGCAGCACGGCTGAACTGCGAACCCATGATCGGGTAGCAGAAATCGACACGACACGCCGTGGCAGGTGACGGAAAACGTCACCCGATCATCGTCCATCCCACCACCTGAGCGAAGGCGACAGACCGCCCCGCGAGAGTTGCATGCGCAGCTCGCTCGGCGGCGACCCCAAGCCCGCCGCTGGGCCCTCCCGGCACGCCACCCACTCCGGACGCCCTACTGATCTGATGACGTGTCCGATTCAGCACCCCGACGAGGGGCCGAGTCGGACACGTCATCAGCTCGGCAGCATGCTGCGGGCCCGCAGACCGGCCCAGCCGCGCCGGCAGCCCGGGACGGGTGGGCTAGCGTGCCGGCATGGACAGCGAGGCGGACGACCGGCTGGAGCTGGTCGTCGACCCGGCCCGCCGGACCGGACGCACGCTGCTCGCCGGGGGCGTCGCCCAGTCGTACGTAGACGTCGCCGACCCCCGCCACCTGCTCTTCGAGTACATCCGGCGGATGGCGACCCTGGTCGACCTGGCCGCGCCGCCCGGGCTGCCCCGTGAGGTCCTGCACCTGGGCGGCGGCGCGCTGACCCTGCCCCGGTACGTGGCGGCCCCCCGCCCCGGCGCCGCGCAACGGGTCGACGAACGCGACGCCGCAGTGGTACGGCTGGTCGCCGAGGAGCTGCCGCCGGTCCCGGAGGCGGTGGTCGAGGTCGCCGACGCGCGGGACGCGGTCACCGGGTCGGCGGCGGACGCGTACGACCTGGTGCTGGCCGACATCTACCGGGCGGCGCGGATGCCGGGGCACGTCGCCGGCGTCGAGTTCGTCGCCGAGGTCGCCCGGACGCTGCGTCCCGGCGGCGTCTACCTGGTCAACGTCACGGATCTGCCGCCACTGGTCTTCACCCGGGTGCAGGTGGCCACCCTGCGTGCGGTCTTCGCCGACGTCTGCCTGGTCGCCGACCGACGGATGCTGCGCGGGCGCCGGTACGGCAACGTGGTGGAGGCCGCCGGGCACCGCCCCGGCCGGCTCCCGGTGCGCCGGCTCGCCACCCGGGTGGCCGCCGACCCGGTGCCCGGCGGGGTGCTGCACGGGCCGGACCTCGACGCGTTCGTCGGCGGAGCCCGCCCGGCCACCGACGCCACCCTCGGGTTTCCCGGCTACCGGCCCGGGTAGCCGCGCCGGATGAGGACCGCCGATGGCCGGTCACCGCCCCGCAGCTCACTGATCGTCATCGGCCTGGTGCTCGCACGGCGCGATCCAGAGGCGGGCCCCGGCCTACCGCGAAGGTCGGCCGGGCGCGGAGGTCACCGGCGGACCGGCACCTCGGGCGACGAGCTCTCCAGCGGTACGGCGTGCGCCGGCACCAGCCCGAGCTGGGTGGCCGAGCGGGGCAGGGCGGCGTCGAGCATCCAGTCCGCCCCGACCCGGGTCCGGTTGCCGGGCATCGCCAGCAGGTGGTAGCCGCGGGTGACCGCCTTGGCCGGAAGTCCGGACAGGGACACCTTGAGCGGGTTCGCCGCGGCGTCCTTGCCGCCCAGGTCGACCACCCAGCCGAGGTCGTAGTGCTTGTACGGCTTGCGCCTGCCGTGGCCGTACGACGCGGCGATGTTCTGCGCGGCGCGCTTGCCCTGCCGCTGCGCGTGCTGCGCGGTCATCGCGCAGATCTGACCCGGCCGGGTCAGGTCCGGCACGGCGGCGGCGTCGCCGCAGGCGTACACCTCGGGGAACCCGGGGACGCTGAGGTACTCGTCGACCACGAGCCGGCCCCGCTCGGTGCGCAGCCCCAGCTCGGCGACGAACGGGTCGGGGCGTACCCCGACGCACCAGACCAGCGTGCAGGTCGGCACGTACTCGCCGTCGGTGAGCTTCACCCCGTCGGCGGTGGCCTCGGCGACCGAGGTGCCCATCCGCACGTCGACGCCGCGCCGGCGCAGCACCCGATCGGCCGTGTCGGACATCCGCTTGTCCAGCTCGGGCAGCACCCGGGGTGCCACGTCGAGCAGCATCCAGCGGGGCCGGACGTCGAGCCGGGGCCGCTGGCGGCGCAGCGCGTCGGTGAAGAGCTGCCCGTGGGCGGCGACCTCCGTGCCGGTGTAGCCGGCGCCGACCACCACGAACGTCGACCGGGCCCGCTGCTCGGCCGGGTCCTCGGCCTGCTCGGCCAGCTCGAGCTGGCGGATCACGTGGTCGTGCAGGTAGACGGCCTCGGGCAGGCCGCGGAAGCCGTGCGCGTACTCGGTCGCCCCGGGGATCGGCAGCAGCTTGTTGACGCTGCCCACGGCGAGCACCAGCCGGTCGTACGCGATCCTGCCCTGATCGCCCTCGGGCTGGGTGAAGCCGACCCAGCGGTTCTGCAGGTCGACCCGGTCGGCCTCGCCGACGACGACCCGCACGCCGCGGAGAGTGCCGGTGAGCGGCACCGAGATCCGCCTCGGCTCCACGACCCCCGCCGCCACCTCGGGCAGCAGCGGCAGGTAGAGGAAGTAGTCGGTGGAGTTGAGCAGCACGATCTCGGCCCGGTCGCGCGCGATCCGGCTCAGCGTCTTCGCCGCGTGGTAACCGGCGAACCCGGCCCCCACGATCACCACACGAGGTTTCGTCATGCCCGCTCCCGTTCCCGTCGACCCGCCCGACAAACGTGCCGGCCGGGGCCGCGACCTGCACGGCGGCAGGCGGCCGGGCCGCGACCGGCGCGGCGGCAGCGCGGGCCGGTCAGGCGTCGTCGCTTAGCCGCACGTGCCCGCTGCGCCCCACTGCGGTGGGGCCGCTGAGCACCGCGAGCGAGCCGGGGCCGAGGTCGGGCGGCATGGCCCGCTGGTTGCCGGCCTCCCGGGCCGCGGTGCGCACACCGGGCGTGGGGTCGGCCGGGGTGGGTCGCGCGGCAGCCATGTCACCCACGGTAGGAACGCCGAGGTGGGCGGACATCACCCGCACCGGGTGAATCCGAACGATCCACAACGATAGATATGGACAGATCCCCCACCCGGTGGCGAGGATGCCGTAATGGGAGCATACGAGAGCACCGGCGAGGGACCCACGAGGTCCACCCGCCGCACCTTCCTGTCCGCCTCCGCCGTCGCGACCGCCGCCACCGTCGCCGTTCCGCTGACCACCGGGCCGACCGCGGCGCAGGCCGCCCGGCCCGCCGGGCCCGGCCACCCGACCCGACCCCAGACCCCGGACCGCGAGCTGCGTGCCCTGCTGCGGGAGGTGGACCGCGACCGGATCGAGGCCATCGTCCGCCGGCTCGCCGCCTTCGGCACCCGGCACACCCTCTCCCGCCAGGACGACCCGGTCCGGGGCATCGGGGCCGCCCGGGACTGGATCTTCGAGCAGCTCTCCGGGTACGCCGCCGCCTCCGGCGGCCGGATGACCGTGGAACTCCAGTCCTACCTGCAGGAGCCGGCCTCGCGCATCCCGGTCGCCACCCGGATCACCAACGTGGTCGCCACCCTGCGCGGCGACGTCAGCCCCAACCGGGTGTACGTCGTCACCGGCCACTACGACTCGCGCGCCACCGACGTCATGGACGCGGTCAGCGACGCCCCGGGCGCGGACGACGACGCCTCCGGCGTGGCGGTGCTGATGGAGCTGGCCCGGGTGCTGGCCACCCGACGCAGCGAGGCGACCATCGTCCTGGCCGCCGTCGCCGGCGAGGAGCAGGGCCTCTACGGCTCGGCGTACCTGGCGAAGCAGCTCAAGGCCGCCGGCGTCGACGTGCAGGGAATGTTCAGCAACGACATCATCGGGTCCAGCACGGCCGACGATGGCACCCGCGACCCGCGCGCCGTCCGGCTCTTCGCCGAAGGGGTGCCGACCGCGGAGACACCGGCGGAGGCGAGCACCCGGCAGTCGGTCGGCGGGGAGAACGACTCCCCGTCGCGCCAGCTCGCCCGGTTCGCCAGCGACGTCGCCGAGAACGGCGCCACCGGGATGCGGGTGCGGGTGATCTACCGGCGGGACCGCTACCTGCGCGGCAGCGACCACATCTCCTTCCTGCGCGAGGGCTGGCCGGCCGGCCGGTTCACCGAGCCCCACGAGGACTTCGCCCACCAGCACCAGGACGTCCGGCTGGTCGACGGGGTGCAGTACGGGGACCTGCCCGAGTTCTGCGACTTCGACTACATCACCCAAGTCGCCCTGGTCAACGGCGCGGTGCTCTGGTCGCTCGCCCAGGCGCCGGGCACCCCGAAGGGCGCCACGATCGTGACGACCAACCTCACCAACGACACCACGCTGCGCTGGCAGCGCGGCGACGAGCCGGACCTGGCCGGGTACGAGGTGGTGTGGCGGGAGACCACCGCCGCCGAGTGGCAGCGGGTGATCCCGGTCGGCGACGTCACCGAGGTGACCGTGGACCTGTCAAAGGACAACGTCTTCTTCGGCGTACGGGCCGTCGACCGGGACGGCCACCGCAGCCCGGTGGCGTTCCCCCGACCGGGCAGCTGACCTGTTCCGTTGCGTTTCGCGGGGCCGGCGGGGCCGGCGCGCCGGCCCCGCCGGCGCCGCGTCGCCGCGGTGGCAACCTCCCGACCGGCACCGGTCAGGCCGGGGCGGTGATCGCCCAGCGCTCGTGGTCGCGCCACGCCCCGTCGATGAAGAGGTAGTCCGGCGAGAAGCCCTCCAGCCGGAAGCCCAGCTTGCGGGCCACCCGCCGGGACGGCTCGTTGCCCGGCTGGATGTTCGCCTCGACCCGGTGCAGGCCCAACGTGTCGAAGGCGTGCGCCAGCACCAGCCCGATGCCGGCCGAGGCGTGCCCGGTCCCGCTGTAGGGCAGGAACGCGGCGTAGCCCATGAAGCCGCCGCGCAGCGGACCCATGATGATGCCGCTGATGTTGACGTACCCGGCGATCCCGCCGCTCGGCCGGTCGCAGATGAGGAAGCTCTGCTGATCGCGGCGGCGCGCCTTGGCCAGGTACGCGGCGAACTTCTCGGCGGTGTCGGGGGCGGTCAGCCAGGGGTGGTGCAGGTCGCGGCTGCGGCGGGCGGCGGCGACGAACTCGGCCTCGTCGGCGGGACGCGGGCGTCGGATGCCGACCGGGCCGGCGCTGCGCAGGTATCTCACGCCCGACGACTCTGGTCCCGACGGCGGGCCTTGTCCAACCGGAATCCGGGGTCCCGAGCGGAACGTGCCGACCGCCCCCGGCCTCAGCCCGGGCGGTGGTAGGTGGGCTCGACCGGCATCGGCACCTCGAGGAAGGTGGCGCCCCGCAGGTCCAGCCAGGCCCGGTCGGGTGCCCGGACCAGCCGCAGGATCACCTCGGAGCAGACCGGGCAGCGGCCGACCAGCCCGGGCGCGTGGGAGAAGACGTGCAGCCCGGCCAGCGGGCTGAGCGACCCGCACGACTGGCAGCGTGAGATCGCGGGGCTCAGGTCGACGGCGAACAACTCGCGCAGCGGACCGTCGAGCATGTTGCCGTCGACGTAGGACATGTCGGTCATCGGGCCTCCTCGGGCGTTCACGCGGTGGGGCCGAACCGTTCGGTGCGGACCCGCCGGCTCTGGTGACCCAGCCCTACCAGCAGGTCCGCCACGGTCTCCACGAAGCCGGTGGGCCCGCAGACGTAGCAGAGCGGTTCGAGGTCGGGCGGCCAACCGTGGGTGTTCACGTCGACCAGGCCGATCCGGTGCGGCGCGCCCCGCCACCCGTCGGGCGCCTCCCGGGTGTAGACGTACGCCACGTCGAGGCCGTGGTCGTCACGGGCCCGGGTGCGCAGCTCGTCGGCGTAGATGACGTCGGCCGGGGTGCGGACGGAGTAGATCAGCCGGAACGGCGTCCGGCTGCCGGCGGCGCGCCGGGCCCGGACCATGGCCATCAGCGGCACCACCCCGGAGCCCCCGCCGACCAGCAGCACCGGCGCGGTCTCGTCGGGGCGCCAGACGAAGTACCCGCCGAGCGGGCCGCGCACCTCGATCGGGTCGCCCTCGGCGTAGGTGTCGAGCAGGTACGGCGACACCTCGCCGTCGTCCACCCGCTGCACGGTCAGCGCGATCCGGTCGCCGTCGGCCGGCGCCGCCAGCGAGTACGACCGGGCGGCCTGGTAGCCGTCCTCGGCGGTCAGCCGGATGTCGACGTGCTGCCCGGCCACGTGCGCGGGCCAGCCCGGCGCCTCCAGGACCAGGGTGTGCGCGGACGGCGTCTCGACCCGGCGCTCCACCAGCCGGGCCACCCGCCAGGAGAGCGGGGCGCTCAATCGCCGGCGTAGCGCTGCTCGCGCCACGGGTCGCCGTAGTCGTGGTACCCGGCGGTCTCCCAGAAGCCGGGTTGGTCGTCGACCAGCAGGCGGATGCCGCGCACCCACTTCGCCGACTTCCAGAGATACAGGTGCGGCACGAGCAGCCGGGCCGGGCCGCCGTGCTCGGCCGGCAGCGGCCCGCCCTCGTACGTGTGCACCACCCAGGCCCGCCCGCCGCGCAGGTCGTCCAGGGGCAGGTTGGTGGTGTAGCCCCCGTAGGAGTGGGCCAGCGCGTACCGGGCGGTGGTGTCGACGCCCTCGAGCAGGGTGTCCAGCGAGACGCCCTGCCAGTTGGTGCCGAGCTTGGACCAGTGGGTGACGCAGTGGATGTCGACGGTCGGGTTCTCCTGCGGCAGCCCGGCCATCTCGTCCCAGGTCCAGCGGAACTCGGCGCCGGTCTCGGTGGCGAGCACGAACTCCCAGGTGTCCAGCGGCACCCGCGGCGTCGGACCCGCCGACAGCACCGGAAAGTCCTCCGTCAGGTACTGCCCGGGCGGCAGGGCCGGCCCGATTGAACGGCGCCGGCCCTGAAAGCCCGGTGACACGATTCCCACCCGTCAGTCGTACCACTGGCGGCGCCTCCGCGGGGGGCGTTTGGCCGTACCCCCCGCCCCGGCCGAGGGCGTCAGTGCCGCTCGGAGACGACCTCCGGCTCGCCGGGGACCTGGTCGCGGGTGGCGCGCAGGCTGGTGACGGTGACGACGATCAGCACGCCGATGATCACGCCGAGGGAGGCCAGCGTCGGGATCTCCGGTACGCCGGACCAGATGCCGTGCGCCCAGTGCAGGCCGAGCTTCACGCCGATGAAGGCGAGGATGATCGCCAGGCCGTAGCTGAGGTGCACCAACCGGCTCAGCGCGGCGTGCAGGACGAAGTAGAGCGCCCGCAGGCCGAGCAGGGCGAAGGCGTTGGTGGCGAAGACCAGGTACGGGTCCTCCGTGATGCCGTAGACGGCCGGCACCGAGTCGACGGCGAAGACGATGTCGGTGGCCAGCACCGCGACCACGACCAGGGCGAACGGGGTGAGCGCCCGGCGGCCCTGCTGGCGGATGGTCATCCGGGTGCCGTGGTAGTCGTCGACCACCGGCATCACCTTGCGCAGCAGCCGGACCGACCGCATCTTGTTGATGTCGACCTCCTGCTCGTGCCCGGAGAGGGCGTCGCGCAGCAGCTTGATCGCGGTGACGATCAGGATGAGGCCGAAGAGCAGGAAGGCGAAGTCGAGGGTCTGCAGGGCGGCGGCGCCGAGGGCGATGAAGACCGCGCGCAGCACCAGCGCGCCGGCGATGCCGTAGAGCAGCACCCGCTGGGCCAGCGCCGCGGGCACCGCGAAGGCGGCCAGCAGCAGCATGAATACGAACAGGTTGTCGACCGAGAGGGACTTCTCGACCAGGTAACCGGTGAGGTACTCCACGCCCTGCTGTGAGCCGAACCGCGACCAGATCCAGGCGCCGAAGGCCAGCGGCAGCGCGATGTAGAAGGCCGACCAGCCCAGCGCCTCCCGCATGGACACCTCGTGCGGGCGCCGGGTGACCAGGAAGTCCAGCACCAGCAGGACCAGCACGCCGACGATGGTGACCGCCCAGAGGGTGGGCGAGCCCACCGACGACAATTCGGCGGCAGACAGGTACGACGATCCGGTCATGGGGCCTCCTCGAACACGGTGCAATGTTCGAGGTCTCCTTCACCCGCGCTTTCGCGGGCAACCACCCGAGGCGAGCCCGGGCCCGCCGTACTGACCGGAATGGTTTGTGGGAAGTACTCCCCTCGTCCGCCAAGGTTAGGCCGGGCTCACTGCGTACGCCAAGTCCGGCCGGCCCTGGTTGCCCTGGTCAACCGCTGGATGCCGGCGGTCGGCCCAGTCGGGGGTGGGACGTGGGAGCCGGTGGGCCTATGGTGACGCGATGACCGACGACGCCCCCACCGCCCCGGTCGGCCCGCTCACCGGCGTACGCGTGGTCGAGCTGGCCGGCATCGGCCCCGGCCCGTTCACCGCGATGATGCTCGCCGACCTCGGCGCCGACGTGGTCCGGGTCGACCGCACCACCCCGGCCGGCCTGCTCAGCCCCCCGGAGGACCTGCTCAACCGCAACCGCCGCTCGGTCGCCGTGGACCTGAAGTCCGACGCCGGGCGCGAGGTGGTGCTGGCCCTGGTGCGCGACGCGGACGCCCTGGTCGAGGGGTACCGGCCCGGGGTGACCGAACGCCTGGGCCTGGGCCCGCGGGAGTGCCTGGCGGTCAACCCCCGCCTGGTGTACGGGCGGATGACCGGCTGGGGCCAGGACGGCCCGTACGCGCACACCGCCGGCCACGACATCGACTACCTGGCGCTGACCGGGGCGCTGCACGGCATCGGCCGGGCCGGGGAGCGCCCGGTGCCGCCGATGAACCTGCTCGGCGACTTCGGCGGCGGCGGGATGATGCTGGCCCTCGGCATCGTCGCCGCCCTCTACGCCGTCCGGGCCGGCGCCCCCGGCCAGGTGGTCGACGCCGCCATCGTGGACGGCGTGTCGGTGCTCAGCACCCAGATCCACGCGCTGCGCCAGCTCGGCATGTGGCAGGACCCGCGCGGGGTCAACCTGCTCGACGGCGGCGCGCCGTTCTACGACACGTACGAGTGCGCCGACGGGCGGCACCTCGCCGTCGGGGCCCTGGAGCCACGCTTCTACGACGAACTGGTCCGGCTCACCGGCTTCCCGCTGGCCGACGACGAGGCCCTCGACCGGCACGACCCGGCCAACTGGCCGGCGCTGCGCGAGGCGTGGGCGCGGCTGTTCCGCACCCGAACCCGCGACGAGTGGGCCGAACTGCTGGCCGGCTCGGACGCCTGCGCGGCGCCGGTGCTGGACTGGCGCGAGGCGCCGGAGCACCCGCACCTGCGGGCGCGGGGCACGTTCGTGGAACACGCCGGGCGGACCCAGCCCGCCCCGGCGCCCCGGTTCTCCGCGACCCCTACCGCCGTCCGCCGGCCCCCGCCCCGACCCGGTGAGCACCCCGACGAGCTGCGGGCCGAGGCCGGCTTCGACGCCGAGCGGGTCGCCGCCCAGCGGGCCGCCGGCGCGGTGGCCTGAGCCGTCCCGTCCCCGGCTCAGGCGCGGCGCAGCACGCTCCCGCCGGGGGTGAGCGCCGGCTCCACCATCTGCCGGTAGTCGCGCGGCAGCTGGGTCACCACGTCGTCGAACTCGCCGCCGGTGAGCGCCTCCCGCAGGGTGGTGAACACCGCCCGGACAGCCTCCCGGGCGGCGGTCTCGTCGATCTCGGCCCGTTGCGCGACCCGGGCGACGAACTCGGCGGCGCCGAACCGTTGGGCCGCCTCGATGCTCGGGCCGGGCTTGAGGACCAGCTGCAACGGCGCGGGCAACTGGCTGGCGAGGTCGAGGACCTCCCCGCCGGTGAGCCGCTCGGCGAGGGTCTTCAGCGTCGCGTGAGTCAGCCGCACGGCCCGCTCGGAGTCGGTCCGGGTCCGCCGGGCGACCTGGTCGACGAAGGTGTCGTAGTTCATCGGGGCGTGCTCCCTTCGGCGTCGGACGGGTCGCGTACCCGACCCGGGGCGTCGGAAACGGCGCCGATTTCCTGGCGGCTGGGCGCGTGACCCGGGGCCGGACGGGTAACCGCCGCCGGTCGTGACCGGATCGAGGCGGCGAGGGAGCTCACGCCATGGCGAGTTACACCGACGTCCTGCAGTACCTGTCCAGCCTGGACTACCCGGCGGAGAAGGACGACGTGGTGCGCGAGGCGGAACGGGAGGGCGCCCCGCCGGAGGTGCTCAAGGCGTTGCGCGCGCTGCCGCCGGTGGACTACGCCAACGGCAACGAGGTGGCCCGTTCCGCCGCCATCGACGCCGCCCCGGAGCTGAGCCCGTCGCAGCGGGCCGCGCAGGAGCGGGAGCGCCACACGCGGGTCTCGCAGCACCTGCGCCGCATCTGAACCGCCGGCGCGCGGTGCGGGCAGCCACCGGGCCGCCGAGGTACCACCCGTGACCGGTCGGACGCCGCACGGGCACACCCCGGCCGCCGTCCAGCTCACCGTGATGGGCGTGGTCGGGTTGTGCGCCGGCGGGCTGTTCGCCGCGCTGGTCTCCCCCGGCCTGGCTCCGCTGGTGGGCTGGGACGCCGCGGCGTTGTGCTGGCTGCTGCTGGTCTGGCGGACGCTCTGGCCGCTGGACGCCGGGCGCACCGCGGCGCTGGCCGTGTACGAGGACCCCAACCGGGCCGTCCGGGACGTGCTGCTGCTGATCGCCTGCCTGGCCAGTCTGCTGGCGGTCGCGCTGGTGCTGACCAACGCGCGTACCGCGCACCCGGGCGTGTACCGGGACGCCTCGGGCGCGCTCGCCATGGCCAGCGTGCTGCTGTCCTGGTGCGTGGTGCACACCGTCTACACCGCCCGGTACGCGCGGATCTACTACACCGGCCCGGACGGCGGGGTGGACTTCCACCAGCCCGGCAAGCCCTGCTATCTCGACTTCGCGTACGTGGCGTTCACCATCGGGGCCACGTTCCAGGTCTCCGACACCAACCTGACCAGTCACGAGATGCGCCGGACGGTGCTGGGGCACGCGCTGCTGTCGTACCTGTTCGGGGCGATCATCATCGCCGCGACGGTGAACCTGCTGGCCACCCTGGCCCGGTGAAGTCCGCGGGGCTCGGCGGGGGAAACAGGCGGGCGCCCCGGGTCACGAACCGCGACCTGGGGCGCCACGCGTACCTGTCCCTGGCGGGTCCACGCCCGAACCGGGTCGCGTACCGCCAAGCGGTGGATGCTCGCCCGAACCGGGCGGGCATCGCTGCCACGATCATCATACGATATGACATCACCCGTACGGCTGATTTTGCCAAGACTGTGGGCCACGGCACCCGTGGCTCAGCGGGTCACCTCGGCGTACCGCTGCTCCAGGTCGACCCGGGCCAGCGCGCCGACCAGCCACGCCAACCGCTCCGACTCGCCGCTGCCGGCCAGCTCGGCGAGGTCGTCGGCGGAGCGGCCGAGCCCCAGCCGGCGGGCGGCGGTCAACGCCCGCTTGTCCGCCACCGGCGCGACCTCCCGCCACAGCGCCTGCGTCTCGCGCAGGAACAGGTCGGCGACCGTGTCGTCCACTCCGGGCAGTTCGGTGAGCAGCGCCCGCTCCCGACCCGGGTCGTGCCCGGCCGACGCGCGCAACCGGCGCAGGTCGCCCCGGTACCGCTCGACGACGGTACGGGCCAGGTCGCCCAGGAGATTCGCCAGCTCGTCGACGTCGCCGCGCTGACCGGCCTCGCGCAGCACGCGGGTCCGGTCGGCGTGCAGCGAGCGGGCCAGCCGGGCGGCACTGTCCCAGCCGTTGGCGGGCAGGGCGTGGGCACTGTCCAGGGCACGCCGGAAGTCACCCCGGCGGGCCAGCAGCACGGCCAGGCAGAGCAGCTGGAACAGACTCGACGGGTTGTTGGTCACCCGGAAGCCGTACTGCTCGGCGAAGCCACGGCCGGCGCCGGCGAGCCGACGTACCAGCCGCTTCCTGTCCTCGGTCATCACACTGCGGGTCATGCCCCGCGACTACCCGCCCCGACGGGGGACACACGCCTGCCGGTCAGCCCCGTACGTCGCCGCGCCGGTCGCGCGCCTTGAGCCGGGTGGTCGGCATCTCCGGGGCGGGCAGCGGCGGGGCGGCGTCGTCGGCGACGACCCCGAACCGCCGGCCGGCCATCCAGTCCTCCCGGGCGGCGGCCACCTCCTCGTGCGAGCGGCCGACGAAGTTCCACCACATGACCAGGGGCTCGTCGAACGGCTCACCGCCGAGCAGCATCAGCCGGCTGCCCGCGGCGGCCCGCAGGTCCAGCCGGTCCCGGCCGGCGCCCAGGTAGAGCAGCGCGCCGGGGGCGAGGTCCAGGCCGTCGACCTGCGCCGCGCCGGACATCGCCAACAGGCCGTACTCGAAATCGGGTCGCAGCGGCAGCGTCGCCGCCGCCGCGTCGCGGGCCTCGAGCTCGACGCCGAGCAGCGGGGTGTGCACCACGGCCGGCGAACGTTCGCCGCGCAGCTCGCCGACGAGCAGGGTGAGGTCGAGCTCGCCGTCGCGCCAGCGGGGCAGCTCGGCGTGGTGGGCGAAGTCGGCGGCGCCGGCCCGCGCCGGGTCCGGCAGCGCCACCCACAGCTGCACGCCGTGCATCACCGGCGGATGGGTGGCCGGTGACCGTTCCGAGTGGGCGATGCCGTGGCCGGAGGTCATCACGTTGAGCTGGCCGGGGCGGATCGGCTGGACGTTGCCGAGGCTGTCCCGGTGCACGATCTCGCCCTCGAGCAGCCAGGTGACCGTCTGCAGTCCGGTGTGCGGATGCGGCGGCACCTCCATGCCGGGCCGCTCGGCGACGTCGTCCGGGCCGAAGTGGTCGACGAAGCACCACGCCCCGACCAGCCGGCGCTGGCGCTGCGGCAGCAGTCGCCGCACGGTCGTGTAACGCCCCAGCGGCACGTCGTGGCCGGGCAGCAGCACGCTGCCCGGATCGACCGGGGCCACGCCGGGCGGTCGGGTCTGTGCCGGCAACGATTCGGTACGGTCCACCGCCCGACTCTATGCCGACGGTGGGCTCGCGCACCGAGGGTGGCCCGGTTCCCGTGGAGCACTGCCGCTTCCAGGTGCGCCGCACCCCTATTCGGCGCCGATCGTGACCCGGTTGGCGCCACCCACCAGGTCGACGTAGATCCGGTCGACCGAGCGGTCCCAGTTCGGCGAATCCACCACCTCCCCGACGGCGAGGCCGTCGTGCCGATCGTCGTACACGGTGACGCCGCCCGCGCCGGAGGCGGCGCGGACCCGTACCGGCGGGGTGCCCGGCGCCCGGATCGTGAACTGGCTGACGCCGCCGGTCATCCGCACCGTCAGGGTGCCGACGGTGGGCGGCAGGCTCAGGTCGACGCGGGCCGCCCCGCCGACCAGGTCCACCCCGGCCAGCCGGGCCTCCCCCAGGTCGAGCTGATGCGCGCTGACCCCGCCCACCAGGCGGAGCCGCCACACCAGCCGCGAGTTGAGCACCACGTCGACCGAGCCCGCCCCGGACCGGCCGCTGGCGGCCAGGCGCAACCGCACCCGGTCCCCGAGCACCTCGGGCCGCGGCACCACCCCGGAGTCACCGGGGCTGCTGATCCGGTAGAGCTCGTCGCCCAGTTCCGCGGTACGCAGCCGGACCGCGCTCACCCCGTCGACCAGCTCGAACGTCGCCCGGCGGCGGCCGGCCACCGGCGCGGTCAGGCTCTCCTCGGCGGCCGCCTGCGCCTCCTCCGCCGCCTGTGCGGCCTCTGCCGCCCCCGCGCCTCCCGGCTCGGCGCCGACGGTGACCGACGGCGCACCCCGTCCACCGGAGAAGGCCACACCGAGCCGGTCCGGGTTGGCCAGGGTGACGGTCACCGCGAGCGCGCCGAGCGCCAGCACCACGATGGCGGCGGCGGTCAGCAGGCGGGCGCCGCGCGGCCAGGACGGATCGTCCGGCGGGGATTCACCGGTCACCACGACGGACGGCTCCCGGCCCTCCCCCGTGACCTCTGTCGTCGGATGGTCTCCCCGGTCCGGCTCCGCCATGCTGCACCCCTTTCACGGTCCCCGCCGGGCAGTACGTAACCCCGGTCGGGACGGATCAGTGCTTGGGGGTGGGAGGTTGCTCTTTCTGCTGGCCGGGTGCTTGGTGCTCGTTCCTCGGGCGGGCTCGTCGGGATGGGGGTTGGCCGTTTGAAGGCGACGGTTCGCTCGCTGCCCCGTGCGTTGCGGTGGTCGGTGGGTTGGCTGTGGCCCGCCGTGCCCGGCTCCGGGCGGTCAGGCTTGATCGCTGCGCCGGTCACGGCGGGCCACACCCCCGTCGTGGGCGGCCGCCACGCGGCCCTCACCGCCACACACCCCCGACCGACACGCACCCTGGCCACGTCGCCGATCACCGCACTGACCTTGGCCTGTCGCCGCACCGCTGCCCAC